>CALATN010000152.1 GCA_937891895.1 uncultured Clostridia bacterium | reverse complement strand
AGGTCTTACTTCCATAAAGCCGTCACCGACAAAAGCTTTTTTCCATTCACCATCTTGCTTAATTTTTATTTCACCTGGTGGTAAAGCAACAATCATTGGCTGGTGACCGTGGAGAACACAAAGCTCACCGTCAAATGCATTACAAGTAACTGCATCAACTTCACCAACAAAGAATTGCTTTTTAGGGGTGAACATTTCTAATTTAAAAGTAGGCATTTTTAATCACCTTATAATGTCTTTGCTTTTTCTCGTGCATCCTTAATAGAACCAACCATAAAGAATGCTGCTTCTGGAATGTCATCAGCTTCACCATCAATAATCTGTCTGAAGCTTTCTATTGTTTCTTTAATAGGAACAAACTGACCCTTAACGCCTGTGAAAGCAGTTGCAACGTTCATTGGCTGAGAGAAAAACTTCTGAATTTTTCTCGCTCTGTAAACTGTGAGACGGTCTTCTTCAGAAAGCTCTTCCATACCGAGAATTGCAATAATATCCTGAAGCTCACTGTATTTCTGCAAGGTTTCCTGAACACGTCTTGCTATGCTGTAATGCTCTTCACCTACAATGCTTGCTTCCAGAATTCTTGATGTGGATTCAAGAGGGTCGACAGCCGGATATATACCTTGTTCTGCAATCTTTCGGCTTAAAACCGTTGTTGCATCAAGGTGTGAGAAGGTTGTTGCCGGAGCCGGATCTGTTAAATCATCCGCAGGCACATAAACTGCCTGAACAGAAGTTACCGAACCGTTTTGGGTGGATGTAATACGCTCCTGCAAAGCACCCATTTCCTCGGCAAGTGTAGGCTGATAACCGACTGCTGAAGGCATACGTCCGAGAAGCGTCGAAACCTCACTGCCTGCCTGAACAAATCGGAAGATATTATCAATAAATAAAAGTACATCCTTGTTTTCTCTATCTCTAAAATATTCCGCCATAGTAAGACCTGAAAGTGCAACTCTCATTCTTACTCCGGGTGCTTCGTTCATCTGACCGAAAACAAGTGCGGTTTTGTCCATTACACCACTCTCACGCATTTCTTTCCATAAATCATTACCTTCACGGGAACGTTCTCCAACACCTGTAAAAATGGAGTAGCCGCCGTGTTCCATAGCTACATTATGAATCAATTCCTGAATAAGAACGGTTTTACCAACGCCTGCACCGCCGAACAAACCGATTTTTCCGCCCTTAGGATACGGCTCAAGCAAGTCAATGACTTTGATACCAGTTTCAAGAATTTCAACCGCAGGACTTTGCTGTTCAAATTCAGGAGCTTTTCTATGGATATTCCATCGTTCATTTCTGTCATCAATTGGCGCATTCCCATCAATTGGCTCGCCAAGGACATTGAACATACGCCCTAAAGTGCACTCACCAACGGGAACTCTGATGCCACTTCCCGATGAAGTTACCTCCGCACCTCTGGAAAGTCCTTCACTTTCGGAAAGCATAATACAGCGTACAGTATGATTTCCTGTGTGCTGCAGAACTTCCATAACGAGTTCTTTGTCATTTACTTTTACGGTAAGCGCCTCTTTAATTTTCGGCAGACGTCCTTGTTCAAATCTCACATCGACAACCGAGCCGGATATCTGAACTATAATTCCTGTCATGATTCCAATGGTCCTCCTGTCATCGTTTTTTACTCTTTTTACGCATCATGCTTTTAGCGCCTGATGAGATTTCTGTAATCTCTTGTGTAATTGCATTCTGCCGTACATGGTTATATTGCACCAGTAATTCATCCAACAGTTTCTGGGCATTCTGATTAGCCGAATCCATTGCTGACATTCTTGCGCTCTGCTCACTGCAAAAGCTGTCAATCAGGGCGCTGTAAATATACCCCGATACATAGTTCGGTACAATCGTGTCAAGAACACTTTGCATTGACGGCATAAATTCAAATGGTGTTACAATTTTCTTTTCATTATGGTCGTAACCTGAAAAGTCTGCACGGTGAAATGGCAAAAGACGAGAAGAACATACCTGTGCATTCATAGTGCTTTTCATATCTGTATAGATGATATAGAATTTCACGATTTCACCTTTGTCATAGCTGTCAAGCAGAATACTTGCAATCTCCCTTGCTCTTTGAAGCGTAGGATTCTGAGCGGTGTAGAGAAAGCTTTTTTCAATCGGTATATGATGAGATTGAAAATAATGTCTGCCGCATTCACCAACCACATACAATTTATAGTCATCATTTTTTTCTATCAGACGCAAAGTTTCCTTAATTACGTTCTGATTATAAGCACCTGCAAGACCTTTGTCCGCAGTAATTACCAGATATCCATACGTACCTTTCAGCTCATGTTTTCCATCAGGTGGGTAGAAATACCTGCTTTCTACTTTCTCACTCGTTCTGAAAATACGCTTAATTTCAGCTTTCAGGGAGTCAAAATATGGCCTTGTCATATCAAGCTCGCTTTTGGCCTTTCTCATTTTCGTTGAAGCGATAAGATACATAGCGTTTGTAATCTTCTTCGTATCCTTTATGCTGTTGATACGATTTTTATTTTCCTTTGTCCCCGCCATATTTTATCACCGCTTTCAATCCTGCTTGTTATCCGCAAACGCTTTGGCAGTGACGATGATTTCTACCTTATCGTCATCGGTAAGCTGTCCTGTTTTGTCAATACGTCTGCAAAGTGCAGAATGTGTCTGTTCAAAGTGCAAGATCATAGCTTGAATAAAGCAGCCGATTTTTCGTTCGGGAATATCCTGCATAATATGGTGCAGAACAACAACCAGCGTAATTACCTGCTCATGCTGAGAAAGAGGTTTGTATTGCGGCTGTTTGAGCATCTGCATAAGGCCCTTGCCGTAGATAAGCTGGTTTTTTGTTGTGTCGTCCAGGTCACTCGCAAACTGGGTGAAAACTTCCATTTCTCTGTACTGTGCCAGATCAAGTCTGAGAGTACCTGTGGCTTTTTTTCATTGCCTTTGTCTGGGCGTCGCCGCCTACACGGGAAACGGACAGACCGACATTTACCGCAGGACGCTGACCAGCGAAGAATAAATCACTTTCAAGGAATATCTGTCCGTCGGTAATGGAAATGATATTTGTAGGAATGTATGCAGATACGTCACCTGCCAGCGTTTCTACAATCGGAAGTGCTGTCATAGAGCCGCCGCCCAGTTCATCACTCAGATGAGCTGAACGCTCAAGCAATCTTGAGTGCAGGTAAAAAACGTCACCAGGGTAAGCTTCACGTCCAGGTGCACGGTCAAGCAACAGGCTGAGTGAACGATATGCAATAGCGTGCTTGGATAAATCATCATAGATAATCAGAACATCTTTGCCATTGTTCATAAAATATTCACCCATCGCACAGCCTGCATACGGTGCAATATACTGCATTGGTGCGGGCTCGCTTGCCGATGAATTCATAACAATCGTGTAATCCATTGCGCCATGCTTCCTTAGCGTTTCCGTAAGCTGTGCAACCGAGCTTGCTTTTTGTCCTATCGCAACATAAATACATATTACGTCCTTGCCCTTTTGATTCAGAATTGTATCAAGTGCAATCGCTGTCTTACCAGTCTGACGGTCACCGATGATAAGTTCTCGTTGACCGCGTCCAATCGGAAATATAGAATCTATTGCGAGAATACCTGTTTCCATAGGGGTATTTACAGGCTGTCTGTCAACAATTCCTGGAGCAGGATTTTCTATCGGACGATATTCTGTTTCTTTAATAGTACCTTTGCCGTCGATTGGTATACCAAGAGAGTTGACAACACGTCCGATGAAGTCGTCACCAACCGGAACACCTGCTGTTTTTCCAGTTCTTTTAACTGTGCTGCCCTCTGAAACATTTTCGTCACTATCAAATAAAATACAGCCGATTTCATCCTCTCTCAATTCCTGCACCATACCGCGCACGCCTGATGAAAACAGCAATATTTCGCCGTATTCAGCGTTTTTTAAACCATCTACGGTTGCAATACCGTCACCAACGGCAATAACTGTTCCGATTTCTTCAGCCATAGCCTGAGGAGTCCAGGACTTTATCGTTTCTTTGATAAGTGGAATGATATTTCCGTTTTTGTCAGGAACCTTTGCAAGGGTGTCCTTCAACTGCTGGAAGCGTCCATTTACGCTCCAATCGTATATTTCTGTTCCTGCTTCCAAACGGAAGCCACCAGGAAATGCATCACTTTTTTTCCATACAATGGTTGTACCCTGTCCGTATTTTTCAGTAAGAAATGCACAGAATCTCTTTTCCTGTTCACTGGTTGGAGGGATATCTGAGTATAAAACAGCGGTTATTGCAATATTATCTTTATTCATGCTTTCCGCCTCCTTCAACTGCATTCAGGAATTGCTCGTAGCTTTCAGAAGTGCCTGATTGCAAAATAAGTTTTTCTGTAGCTGCGGTAACCATTTCTGTAATTTCGCTTTGTGCACTTTCCAAAAGTTTTTCACGTTCACGTTTAGCTTTTATCTGTGCATCGGAAACGATTTTCTCAGCTTCCTGTTTTGCAGAAAGCATCATCTTAGCAGTATTATCATTTACAGATTTCTCTGCAGCTTGTCTTTTCTGCTCAATTTCAGCGTCAACAGATTTCAGTTTGTCGAAGTATTCTTGTTTTGTAGCTTCTGATTGCTGAAGATTGTTTTTTGCCTCTTCATCCATATTTTTATAATATTCGATACGATTGTCCATAAACTGTTTAACAGGCTTATACAAAAGTAAATACAGGCCGAACGACAGTATCGTAAAATTGAACAGGTGCAGAAGAATCTGCTGCCAGTCTATATTCAGAGGAAGGCTCATTTTGATACACCTCCTTACAGAACAAATATAATCAGTATCGCAATAATCAGAGCATAAATAATAGCTGTTTCAATGAAAACAAGTCCAAGCATAAGGCTTGTACGAATTTTGCCTTCGGCTTCCGGCTAGCGGGAAATTGCTTCGGATGATTTTGCAATTGCCATACCCATAGCGATTGAACCGCCAAGTGCAGCGAGACCGATTGCTATACCTGCTGCCCATGCTTTACTTCCTGTGCTGTCTGCTTCAGTTGTTTCTTCATTAACAGCCACAACTGCTGTTGAATTGTTTTCAGCTTCAGGTGTATCTGTAGCGTATACGCACATTGACACAGATAACATTACAACAATTGTCAATACAAAACAAGAAACCATTTTTATAACCTTTTTCATAACTTAATTAACCTCCGTACTAATTCTTTGATGGAATATGATTTCGTTTTTTACTTTTCTTTTCACTCGGTTCGGATACCTCTCCGTAAAACAGTGCGGTAAGCATTGTCAGAACATATGTCTGAATTAATGCGTGTAATAGTGTGAACATTACACCCACAACTACAGGCAGCACAAAGCTAAGTTGTATGTAATAATATACAAGCTCAGTTACAAGCAAACCGCTGAGCAATGCACCGAACAATCTGAAACTCATTGAAATCGGCAATGAGAAATCCTTCAGCGTAAGTCCGACACCTTTAAGTCCATTACCTGCAATACCGCCTGAAAGAATAATGGTGTAGGACAGAAATCCCATAGCTATTGCAGCATTGATATCTGATAATGGCGCAGGAAGTGCGATGTGGTGACCTTCAGTAGTAATACCTTGAATGCCAAACAGCTCAAATGTTGTTCCGATAAAAATGTAAACACCCGCACTGAACAGATATGCACTCAAAAATCCATTACGATGCGGACTGTTTGATTTTGCAAGGTCGTCAAAAAAGCCGACAAGCTGTTCAAGCAACAGTTGAAATTTGTTCGGAATATACTTGAAACGCGGTATTGCAAAAATGCGGATAATCGCTGCCAAAAACAAGATAATAGCTGTAACAGTCATTGCAGAAATTACCGATGGATTGACATCCTTTATGCCAAACAAGCTGATTTTATTTACGTCATGTAAAACAGCATCACGCATAGTTTCACGAATAGATTCGTTTTTTTCTTCACTGCCGATTATAAAAATTCCGAACAGAAAAGCGACCAGTAAACAGCCGAAACCTGCAATTACGAATATCTTTTTCTTTCTATTCATAAGCAAGCCCCCTCCCTTTGTTTAATTTATGCAATGTAATATATAACGATGCCATATACAAGGGCATAAAAAATGCCCCCTTCAATATGCATTTCAGCAATAATGAAAGAGATAATTTAAAATAGTGTACCATAGGAATCATGCTTTTTTCAATGTTTTAACTGGTAAAAACCAAAACCTTTACCATTCATTAGCTATAAATATACTGTTTTTAAATTACAGAAAGCTGATATGAACATGTCTTGTATCCTGGGTTTGGTATATAATATGTGCCTGCATTATGTTAAAGATCAAAAGAGCCATGAAACCCAGTTGTATACTGGGTTTCATGGCTTTCACCTAAATTGATAATTTCGGCGAGGGCTTGAGAATCGCTCAGGATAATCTTAATGCCAAGAATTTCTACGCTTTCAATCCTTCGTTTGATAAATAAAGCAAAGCATAGGACTCCCAAGTGAAGTCCTATGTTTTCTCTTTTTTAGGTCTGATAATTTGTAGATTTATACAGTATCAGAATATATACTTAGATTAAATATAAAAACGATGCTAATAACACATTTTTAGGACACTAACTTCTTTAGTCTTGACATTCAATTCATAAACATTGTTACACATCACATAAATCAAACAACTCAGCCCAATGTAAATTTCCATTTGCAGCAGCACGAATCATCCGTAATATCCGGATAACAGCTTATACATTCGCAGGTAAATCTGCTATCAATAGTTCTGGCAAACTCACTGTATTCAATAATCCCAACAGACTTACAGGGGTGAAACGGCATACCCTTTCTTTCCCTTGCACGCTGAACACGGCAGTTTACTGAGGTATATGTCAGGGTGTTGCCCTCAATTTCGATTTTGTCCTCGTTGATGTTTGCGTAAAATCTAAGAGTCAGCGCCTTTGCCAAACCGTCAATTCCCGAATTGTCAGGCAGCTTCAGGAACTCCTTGATACGCTTTGCCTCAATGACAGTAAAGCGTTTCCAGGCTTCAGCATCGTGATACATTGCCTCGTCCATACCAAGTTTCCGTTCAACGGACTGAAACCACACACCGTCCATTGCAAGCCAGTTTTTCGAATATATACCAATCAATTCAATCAGCTCGTCCTTTGAAAGTTGGGATAAAATTTCGTAATTGTTCATAGCTTTTCTCCTTTCACTTCTCACTCAAAAACTCATCAACAACCTCAATCCAGCTGTCAGGCTCGTAAATTGCTTTGTAACAGTGCATATCTCCTTTGAAACACACAACATTTGTTTCGGGATAGAACTTTTTCATAAGTGCAGCAGCCTTTTTAGACAGAATTTCATTACCCTTTGTGCCGTGAATAAAAAGTATTCTGCTATGGTTATCCACGTCATTTCGCATAACGCCCTCAAAAGCCGCGTGTATGATATTTTCTACTGATTTGTCAGTCATAAAATCTGCAATTTTCAGATAACTATCAAGATATTTTTCAGGCAGGAAATTCCTTTTAAAGGATTCTATAACTTTAGGGTCACGTTTTTTTGACTTATGAATAATACTGATGTAATTCTTCTGCATAATTGTCTGAGCAAATTTGGGACAGGATACCAACGGTGCGCCGTCCAATACAAGATTGTGTATTACCAATCTGCCGTCCTGCCATATTCCGTGAGAGAGCTTGCCACCCAGAGAAATTCCACACAGAACATCTATGGTGTTGATATTCTGATGCTGAAAATACTGCACTATTTCGTCTATTTCTGCCACTGTTGAAACAAATTCACTTGCTTCATCTTCCATATGTGCACTTAATGCAATGGCATAAATGTTATACTTGTCCTTGAAAGCCATAATCTGCGGCATCCATATCTGCCATGGCGTAAGCATACCGTGAATAAGAACCATAATCGGCTTGTCACCTTCAATAAATGTATGTACCTGCATATTAGTCCTCCAGTCCAAGTAAATAAAATAACGTGGTTTCCAAAGTTTTAAGCTGTGTTTTGGGCGTGTACCACTCCATCAGCGGCAATTTTTTGTAGCAATGATTGATGATACAGCTCATTTCAATTCCGTTATAGGTTGTGGTAAGGTACGTGATAAGCTCCTCTGGACTCACCTTCAGCTTTACACTGTCATTTGAAATAAGTCCTTGCAGATATCGTGTCACATTCATAAACAGGTATTCAAAGTTACCCGTGCCTTCTATTTCGCCTAATATCTTTTCTGTACGATGCGGTGCATTCATAGAAAGAACAGAAAGCTCAAAGTTTATTTTCACAATACCCATAAGCTCTTTTGTCATAAAATCTGCAAGCAGTTCAAAAACAGGGTGCAATACATCTTTGATTTCCTTTTCTTCTGCATTTGCGAAAATATCATCAACTTGATTTTTGATACTGACACGTTGCCTGCTGTCTATCAACATATCCTTGAATATTTCGTCTATGTCCTTGTAAAAGCGGTAAATGCCGCCCTGACTAAGTCCCGACGCATCAATAATATCCTGCATAGTGACGGTACTGATTGTTTTTTTCAGACACAGGTCGTATGCTGTACGGACTATTTTCTTTTTCTTGTTCTGTATATACTCTTCTGATACCTTAGGCATAATTATTCTCCTTGTCACAAAATGAAACTATATTCATTTTATAATATAATTTATGGTTTGTCAAGTACAAAAATGAAAATCGTTTCATTTTTACACTTATATTTTTAGGATGTGGATATATCTCAGTCACATCAGTTTCAGTACATTACTTGACACAGCAACAATTTCATGTAATAATACTTATAACACTCTGAAAAGGACGTGACCGCTATGACTGAAAAAAAGCAAAAACTGAAAGTTCTTAACCGTGATGCTATAAAATATCTCGCTATAATTCCAATGGCAATCGGGCATTTTTTCTCTTATGTACCCGCCTGGGAATCGCTGCCGATATTGCTTAAGCTTCTCACGCAGATGTCACTTCTTGCACCGCCGATATTCTTCTTTTTTATAGCCGAGGGATTCCATTACACGCATTCACGTAAAAATTATGCAATCCGTTTGCTGATTTTTGCGGTAATCACACAAATCCCGTTCTGTCTTGCCAACAACGGCACGCTTCTTACCACAGAATTTTTCACTAACCTGAACATTTTCTTTACTCTGTTTTTCGGGGTAATTATACTTACAATATGGGAAAAGGACTGCTCACTGAAAAAGAAAATAATTCTGATTGTACTTGTGGATCTCGCATCACTTCTGCTGTTTTGTGAATGGCTGATTTTCGGACCGCTGATAATTCTCGGTTTCCATATTTTCCGTGACAACCCGAAAAAGCGGCTTATATGGTTTGGCATCTGCATACTTGTGCACCAGTTAATCGAGTTGGTACTGGTACTTGATGTGCTTAATTTCTTTCTCAACATCGCATTTTTTGCCCTGTCATATCTATGCGTAACAACGTTCTACAACGGAAAAAAAGGCAATCATCCTGTATTTGCAAAGTGGTTCTTTTATCTGTTCTACCCTCTGCATCTGGTTGTAATTTGGGTTGTGAAATATTTTGTAATATAAACATAAAAGCTGATGAGAAAACACTCATCAGCTTTTTCGTTTGTCTGAATTTACACACCAAGTTCCTTAATCCAGCCACTCAGCATATCCTTGTGAACCTTACCATTCAGCAACTTCTCGCCCTTGATAGCCGCACCCTTACAGCTGTCAGTGAGCTTTTCGGCGGTCTTGCCGAAGCCGCTTCCGCCTGAGGTTGCAAACTGGATAATTGTCTTGCCTGTCAGGTCGTAACTTTCAAGAAATGTGTTGATAATTGTCGGGGCAACGTACCACCAGATTGGAAAACCCACAAAAATCACGTCGTACTCGTCCATATTGTCAACCCTGCCGCTGATTTCGGGACGTGACGAAAGGTCGCTCATTTCAATGCTGCTGCGGGACTGCCTGTCCATCCAGTCAAGGTCAGCCTTTGTGTACGGCACAGCCGGCTTTATTTCGTGCAAATCTGCGCCTGCCGCTTCTGAAAGCTTCTCTGCAACACCTGCTGTTACTCCGCTTGCTGAAAAATATGCTACCAATTTCTTTGACATAGTTATCGCTCCTTTTTATTAAAATTTATTTTATTCATCCTTCAACCTCTGATAACACTCATGTGTAGCAATAACATCCGACAGTGCACGGTGAGCGTTGCAGTTGGTGATATTGTAATAACTGCACACGTCCGCAAGACCGTGGTGTTTGGTAGGAAGAAGCTTTCTTGCCATTGCAAGCGTGTCAACAAGCTCATTGCCGAAGCACATACCACAGTCGGATGCCTTTGCCGAAATCATACGCATATCAAAGCTTCTGATGTTGTGCCCGATAAGAACATCGTCACCGACAAACTGCTTGAACTGGCAAATCACCTGCTCGATTGGCGGTGCATCTGCAACCATTGCATTTGTTATTCCCGTAAGGCGGGTTATATTCCAGGGGATTGTCCCCCTCGGCTTCACAAAGGACTCAAACTCATCCGTGATAACGTTGTTCCGAACACGCACTGCTGCAATTTCAATAATGTCGCAAGCTGTTCCGAGGCCTGTTGTTTCTATATCAAGCACGACGTAGTCGCTGGGGTAGGTTGTTGTAATCATTGGTTTGCCTCCGAAAATTCATTACATTTCAAAAATGTAGAGCATATCCTTATCAAGCAAAACACCTCTGTTTTGTCTGAACGAGCAGGAATCGTGCTGTAATTCAACACCTGCATAAGTAAAAATCACTTTTTCTGTCTGTCCATTAAATCTTAATAGCTTGAATTCATTATGTGTGCTTGCAACTAATCCTTGATTATATGGCAGAACAGCAAATTTATAAATTTCACCGTCACACTTCACGCTTCGACCATCTGAACACACAAACACATAATCAGGATACGCATAATACCACAGATTTCCCTTTTCATCAAGGTTAATCGCTTCAACGTCCCAATATGACGGCTGTTTTATTGAAGCTACACAGCTGTTCTCGTCAAATATTTTTACAGCTTCATAACACATTTCTCCAAGCTCTCTGCCAAGAATTATCTTGTTGTCATCTGTAACAATTACATTATGCCAATATGCAATTCCAAAGTTCATTCTCTTACATTCTTTCAAGTGCTCATCAAGAACAACTCCTATGGAATTCTTGTCATCTCTGCCGACAAGCATCAAATGGTTATCAAAAATATGAACAGAAGAAAACTTCTCTCTGTACTCACCCAAATTAAAAAACTCTGAAACTATATCATTGCCACAGTACCAGTCAGGGGTTAAACGTATTGCCGCATACTTATGTTTCAACGAATAGTTGTATTTTATTGTGTATTGACCTTCGATAAAGAACAGATAAACACAATCGTCAGCACCTATTGTTATGCTGTAACAGCACATATCCTCAATGTCATATTCTTTAATCAATGTTTTTATGTTTATACTGTTCAAAGCTTCAAACTTCATTATGTCATCTCCAATTTTACACGATATATAAGACGTTGTCTTAATTATACCGCCGTTGCGACGCAGTGTCAAGGCGCAGCATCACTCATCTCCTTGACCAGATCCATAAGCATTTTGCAGAAATCGTCCTTGTAAAGATACTGCTCATACAGTGTTTCAATATGTCCGATTGAGCCTGGATCAAGCTTGTTTTCAGTATCCTTGACAATGTAAGCTGCTCCGTACTCATCAATGTAATAAACAGCATTCTGCTCAAAACGAAATGGCTCGTTGCTGACAGGGTGATGATCGATTACTGCAAGCCTGCACCTGCCTATGTAATTCTTTGGCTTGTCCATAGGATAACCGTTTATGTAAAACCCACGGCAGGCAACTTCTTCACCACGGAAATTCATAAGTTCGTAATACTCACCGTTGAAGTAAATACCATTGCCGAATTTCTGTATATTCATTTCAGGCTCCTGAACATCAGTTGCAGACTTTTTCATAAAGTATTCGGCATTTCTTGCCCCTATCATAAACATTGTCCCGAATACCATTGTTATAATTGCAGAAACATATAACATTACCAGTCCTGCAGTGTCTATGTTATCATCAAGACTGAATCTGATTACAACTACCATAGATGCAATGGCAATAACAAGATAGGTTATGAGCTTTCTAATATATTTCTTTTCCATACCAGACACCTCCTGTTTTATTGTCTACATTATAACACAACACCCTATGTAAAAATTTGTACAGGTATTTTTTGTCATTTAGCACTTTGAATGAAAATTTATTTCTAAAACTTCACAATATTAAAGCAGACTTTTTAGAATGAAAAAACTATACCATTCCCAATTGTACGGACATCACACACTCTATTGTACAATATTAAATTATTAAGCAAAGCTCAATTGTATGTAATAATTTACAAGCATGCCCAATTTGTCTAATTTATGCAATGTAATATGTACGATGTGTTCCATATACAAAGGCATAAGAATTATCATATTCTCAATATCAGGCAGACCTCTGTTTGTTTCCCACTTGGTAATTGCCTGTCTTGAAACGCCTATTTTCTCTGCAAGCTGCTCTTGCGACAAGCCCTGATTTGCCCGTATTTGTTTTAATCTTTTTCCGAAATCCATAGTTAACCTTCCTTAATTAAAGCATAAGCTGATATTTTCTTGATAGGCTTTGTAAGTAAAATGCTAATAATCAGATTTGCCATTATCTGCACTAAAGCAAAAATTATCAGAAACGCAAATGACACTTCCATATTATTTTTCATAGCGCCTATTGTCTGAAAAATAAACTGATTTATCTGCGGTATATATATTAGTCCCAGCACCGATGACAACGGCACTGCCGCAACTGATGATGGTAAAAAGCTGCCTATCATCTGCGCCGTAAGCTGCTTGTTTGAGTAGCCGATTGCCTTGTAAATGCCAAGCTCCTGCTTTCTCTGAACAAGCAGGGTCTTTAACAATATACAGCACAAACAGCACAATCAGTATCGTAAGAACAAATATAACTACTACGATAATTGAAGTTATTCCCAAATACATTTCTTGAGTTGTTTCGGTCATTTTCTGATAATTCATTATGCTGACAACCTTATCGCTGTAATTATTTTCGATTTCTTCAACGTTTTTCTCTGTATCTGCTGCATTGTTAAGATACACATATAGAGCGGGAACTAAGGGTTCCAAGTTCAAAGTTTCATACCCCTCTAACGAAAACTCGCAGACATTTCCCTGATAGTTTACACTCTGAACAAACCCTGTTACTTCGTATGACTGGGAAATATCACCGTTCTGTATTTCTATTCTATCACCGATATTATACTTTCCCTCAAATACACTTCCGAGAGCAATTTCGTCCTTTTCATTGGGATTTTCTCCAAGATAGCATAAGTCGTTTGATACCCTGCCGAAATCCTCGCAGGCAAATACAACAGACGGCCTATTGATTACGGCTCTTACTATGCCTGCTCGCTGTGCTTCACCGCCCGAAACCTGTGTGGAAATTTTCTTCTGAGTTATTTCAGGTATGTTCACAAGCTCAAAAAGCACTTTTGCTCTCTGAATAACCTCTTTTTTGTTGTCGCTGCACAACGCTCCTGCTGTAAGGACATTGTCCATAAGGCTCATTTTTTCAAGCAAATATATCTGCTGAAAAACAAATCCGCAGTTTTTCTTCTAAACATGGCAAGCTCATCGTCGTTGTATCTTGTGATCTCCTTATCGGAAAAAACTATGCTTCCGTTTGTTGGTCTGTCCATTCCTGACAGTGAATACATTAAAGTTGATTTGTCTGCTCCCGAAGCACCCATAATGATTGTAAAATCACCTTTGTAAATATCAAGAGTAAGATTTTCAAAAATTGTCTGACTTGTTTCACCTGTGCGAAATTCTTTCTTGAGATTTTTTGCTGAAATTAAAACTTCTTTCATAGCTGACATCATTATACCTCCGAATTTGATTTGATGGTTTCATTATATTTTTTTCTTAGATAGCAGCTACCAACACCTGTTTACATGGGTAAAAAAGGACGCTACTTATCGTAGCATCCTTAAAAAAGCTGGATTTAATGCAAAATTATAGTTAATCTACCTATTTTAAACTGATTTTGAATACATAATTCTAATTGCCTATACATTTCACAAAATCTTGTATTTTTCAATTTATTGAATGTCATCTCCAAATCTCAATAAAACACAATCCCTTTTATTAAACATTACGCTGTTCCCCTTCTGAATTGGTTTAATGCTACGGTCCTCCATACCAAGAATTTAAATATTTACTAATACAAAGTATGTTTACGCTTTCAAACATTCATTAAAAAAATGGGTATCGTTTTAATTCTCGATACCCATTTTTATTCTAATTATATGAGAGTCATTTTGCTGTTAATAAAAAATACACACAATATCAATTTGCAGTGCATATATCAAATTCTTGCAATTTCGCATAAGAATCAGTTAAGAAAAGTATTTTTTTGCAACAAAGCTATTGACAAATTGCAAATTACAGTATATAATTACATCATTCGATTTCTTGTATGACATAAAATGGCAGCATATGTATTTAATTTGCATTTGACTTATTGAAAGGAAGCGAAAATGTATGCTTACAGAAGAAGACCTTAATTTGCTGAATGAATTTAGAAATCTGACCCCCACCCAGCGAGTCGCCACCATCGACTTTCTTCGAGTCACTCTTTGTACGATTTTAGCAAAGCAAGATATTGTTTCCGAAATTCAGGTGTCTGCTTTCCCAAAAGCTGAATAAACTCCTGTTCTTCTTCACTCAAATCTTCAGGACGAATCCTTACAGTCGTCTTACCTAATAAATAATCTGTGGAAACACCAAATTCATCTGCTATCGCTGAAAGCCACTCAGTACGGATATTTCCGTTTTTCCACGTTGAAAGGTTACCCCGACTGCCTGTTATTTTTAAACACAGTGCAGTAATTGTCGTGCCATTTTCTTGACACAAGGATTGAATTCTTTGATACATTGATATTACTCCTTTTACCGCTTCAATATTTGAAGCGGTATATTTTATGTTAAAAATCATATTTACGCTAAATAAGCGCTAAAAATCCAATTATTTGCACTAAATATATTGACAAATTCAAATATTTGGATTATAATATATATGCACATTAAACAATATGAGAATAACTAAAAATCTCTTATTGACAAGCTGTTAATACTATCAGGTACAGGATTGAATGTCTGTGTTTTATTGTACCACCATATTTTTTCAGTGTCAAGGTTTAAATGTGTTTCTTAACCGTGATAAAACATTTTTTCAGATGGAAAGAAGGTAGAGATTTATTGTTATCTATGGGTATAAACTAATATAATAAGCAAATATCCTATTATTCATTTTGCAGAATACAAATTAAAGAGGAGTATTTTTATGAGCTACACCTACAAATGCATTGAACAAAAACTTTTTAGTGAAAGCATTGGGAATTACATTACTTATGGAATTGAAATTACTGAGGGAAACAAAATAATAAATGATGTAAGCTGCAACAGAGAAAAGGCCTGTAAAATAATTGAATTATTAAATCAATATCAGGTTTCCCCAATTCATCTCAATGAAGTCATTGAAAATCTGATTAGTGCATAAAATATGTAGCCAACAAGACAAGTAGATTTCAAAACGTTATTCAACTTAATTATTTACATCACATTTGCTCAAATAAGAAGGGTATCGAATCAATTGATTCGATACCCTATTTTTTACATAAGCTTATTTCCGCATTCTGCACAGAATTTTGCATTAGTATTTGTTATCTTTGCTCCACACTGATCACAGAAGTTGACCTTTACTTCATCTGCAACAGGAGTTTCTGTTACCGGTGCTGAAACAGTTGGCTGCATTGCCTTTTCCTGAACAGCATTCGCAAGCATTTCCTTCATATGTTCAGCAGAACGCTGGTCATGAACAAAACTTACAAGTGCTGTAAGAACTTTTGCAACATTCTCTACCACGTTTTTATTGAGTGCATTTGGTATTTCATTTGTATTACCATTACGCTCAACAGAAGTAAGAATTGAAGACATAAGTGATTTTTTAGCCTGGAAGGAAGCTATATCATCAATCTTAATCTTAACCTTTTCTCCCCTGTCACCTATATAGAGATACTCTGTTGTCATTGTAAAGCCTTCACCAGCATTACCTTCATGAACGAGAATCGGAAGCTCATATCTGCCTGTTGATACATACGTACTGCACGCAGATGAATACTTTGCATCAAACAGATTTGACATACCCGGTACACAAAGGTGGACAACATTGATACCGAATTCAGACATTTTATCTGAGAGATACTTGATATAACCCTTAACTTCCTCAGATTTGAGGTCAGCAATATGATTATCAAGAGCATCAATGTACTTTGTTTTTGCTTCCGGATCAAGAGGCATATTATCAAGCTTTCTGATAAGATCAGAAGACTTCTTGGCAGAAAGCGTGCTGATATCACCGCAAAGCTCACGAACTTCACGATCAGCAATATCTGCAAGAGCAGCTTCGGCAATCTTATTATACTTTTCTCTGAGTTCAGCAGGACAACCATTGTCATAATCCTGAACCTTAATCTGAGCCTTTATGATATCTTCCGCTTTATTTCCAACTTCTTCCACAACTACAGCCTGTACATTACGGTATACCTTAACATTTTCTTTATGAAGAAAATCATCTGCCTGTTTAAACCATTCTTCGATTTCTTTCTGGTTACTATTTAACACTTCTGTTACTTCCGCTACTGTTTCCTGCATTCTAACAACTTTGGCTTCCATCTGTTCCATGGTATAAGCAGCTGTCTCCACACTCTTCTTTGCTTCCGCATTCTGTACCTCGGTTTCCAAGCGGATGTCGGCAATTTTAGCTGTACTTTGCGCTGCAAGCTTTTCTAATTCATCTTTGCTCTGAGTGGTAAGTTCACGGAAGGTATCCGCACTTTCTTTTGCAAAACGTCGGATACTGTCTGTACTTTCTACCATCAAATCATGAAGATTCTGGGCCGTCTGTGTATTTGTCATTTGGATCCTGCGCATTTCCTGAAGGCATCTTTCATACTCAGCTACCTGTTCACGAAGTCTCTTCAGTTCTCTTTCTTCTGCTGCCGAATTCGCTTTGATTACTTCTCCTGCTGTAAACTTTTGTGCCAATTTATCAATAAATTATCCATAAGCATCCTCCCAATTAA
>CALATN010000151.1 GCA_937891895.1 uncultured Clostridia bacterium | reverse complement strand
TTCACTTACTGCCCATTCACCATCTAAACTATCAATTTTTTTATTTTCTCTTATTGGATTGTTATTAATCAAATTTTGATACAGTATTATGTATATAATTACGGTTTTTTTCTCATTTTATGTCCGCATTTTCTGCATGTTATTTCTATCTTGCCTTTTCCTTTGGGGACACGAAGAGTTGCCTTACAGTTTTTGCATTTATAATAACGATGTGTTTTTCTGTTTTGCCAGATTTCTTTACGCAAATTAAATTTTGATGTAATTTTATTCTTTAATATGAAATATACGTCTCTTTCCTTTGCACGTGCCGAATAGTTCTTTGACATAAAGCGAAATATCATAATTATCATAGATGCCATTGCTATGGAAGATAATATCTGCATTCTGACAAAGCAATTTATAATAAGCAAAACCAATGCAAATCTGCTCAAAAATATATTCAGTTCATCATTTCCGTATCGTCTTGACATAAAACGATTCATTTTTTCAAGCCATCTTTTCATTTTTGCTCTCCATTAAATACAATCTTTTATTACGCACCACATAATTTCCAAAATTCTTTTACAGTATTTTCATACCCGTTCTTGTCAACAAGGTAACTCATTGCGTGAGTTGCACCGGGAACGATAAAAAGCTTCTTTGGAGCATTACAAGCCTTATAATTCTCGTATGTCATTTCAACAGGAACAAAGGTATCATCTGTGCCATGAATAAAAAGTACAGGTATAGAGCAATCCTTCATTGCATCAAGTGTTGAATAGTCGCTTGAGCCTATCTGAATTTTCTTTTTGCACAAGTCATCAACAGCTTTGCTTCTTATGTCATAGGAAAAAGGTGTATTTACATCAACTACGTGTTTCCATATTGCATTGGCAGATGTAAAACCGCAATCTGCGATAATTCGTCAGACATTGCTTGGCAAATCAAATCCTCCGGTCATAAGAACGGTGGATGCCCCCATAGAAATTCCTGCAAGATATATCGGCATATCTTCACTTGTTTTTTTATTTACCCATTTAATCCATTCAAGACAATCATAGCGCTCAATCATGCCAAAGCCCATATATTCTCCGCCGCTTTCACCTTGTCCTCGTTGCTCGGCATAAAGAACACTGCAACCGTTATCCTGCCAGAAATCTGCTATCGCACAAAAATCGTTAGTCCAGGAGGAACGCCAACCGTGCATAGCAATTATAACTCGCTTATTTCCGTCTTTATGGTGCCAATGTCCCACAAGCTTTTCTCCATCGTGTGAACTAATCGTAACTGTTTCGCAATCACTGTTTTTGAGCTTTTCTGCCAATTTACCAAGCTGTTCTTTTAATTCTTGCGGCACTATAGCATCACTTGGATTCTTTGTTCCTTTTATTGGCTTTGGACCTTGTCTGTCAAGTGCAGTGTTTACAACGAAATTGCTGATTTTTCTTGAAACTAAAGCCGCAGCACCTACCATAGCTGTCGAAAACGCTATTGTGCCTGCACCGATTAAAAATCCTTTTGTTTTCTTTTTCATATTTCCACAGGCCTCCTTTACTTGTTCTTTTTAATTTTATCCCATAACATCATCACTAAAACTACAATTCCTATCAAAAGTGGAATTAACAATATTATTCCGCCAACAATACCGCAGTTAATGAAAAAACCTTGGTATTCCATAAGTATTGCAGGATTATATTTAATCATCCAAGCCATTGCAAAAAGCAAAGCAGCAATCAGTGTTGGAATGAAAATAAGTAAAATTATTATAATTGCCATTGTCACTTATCTCACCCCATTTTCTTTAATGTTTCATCATAAAATACATTTAACAGTCCCAAATAATTATCTTTCCAAGGCTTGTTTTTTCCGCAGTAATGTATGATGATTGAATTTTTACGAACCCAGTCCAAATCAAGGTCTTTTTCAAAAGGGGCATGGAGTCTGTAAAGTCTTTCCGTCATATTGTATTTAAAAGAATCAAGCGCTAAAATTTTACTTCCGTAAAGAGCACTTATAATATCCTGATCGGGAAGCATAAGAAATATTTTCCGCCTTTCAATAAATTCAAATACATCATTGTAGTTCTGTTCTTCTCTCAATCTTTTAAGATTCATAAGCATAACGCCTGAGTTTATGTAAGGTGCATCATCATCCATATCAAGACGAATTTCATTGAACTTGCGCAGAAGCGGTCCTGTATGCGATGCTGCTGCGAAATAATAATTTTCAAGATTTATATTATACAATTCCTTCAGCGAACCGTTCACAATGAGGTCAGGATCAAGGTACAATATCTTGTCAATTGTATCCGGGAGATATTTTGCTGCAAAAATTCTGTAGTAAATTTCCTGCGGATATCTTGCTGTTGTCGGAGCTTCATCAAGTCCTATATCAACAGCTTTAACCATATGAAGCTCTCCATTGTTTCCCATAATCTCTTTTGTAGTATTTACTGCATTGTCAGGAATTGAGGAATGAAGAAGATATACATTAAAATAGCAATCATTATTGCTTTCAAAAAGCGATTTAAGCATTATATTCATATACGGAACATAATTTTCATCGAGCGTTACCAATATATTGATTTTCTGTGCTGACATTTAAATCCTCCCAAATTTTCTTCTTTCTCTTTTTTCTCCATATTAAATACGAGATTAGTGAAAGAAGCATTAATCCTATTTCAACAACTACTGATATTATAAATTTCGGTGATGTTATATCATCTGCACTCATACCCATTACAGAAAAAGATATTATCGCAGAATATAATCCGGCAATAGAGCCTATTAGATATTTTTTATAACTCATTCCACTTGCACCAAGATACATTCCGACTAAATCAGCAGGAAGTAATCCAACTATCCTTACAAAAAATGATACGAATATTTCATTTTTATTAGGAATGTCTTTTATAATTTCAAGCTTTGGGTTTTTATGTACAATGCTGTCAAGCATTTTACTGCCGGCTTTTTTCCCGATGATGAAGGGAATTGATACCATAATCACTGTTCCGATTGTATTTACAATTATTGCAGCAGGAAGCGAAAACATAATTCCGCTTGCTGCATAGATAATTCCTCCGTATACAACAACCGTTATGCTTTTAAACGCAAACAGAAGAAGTATTAATAAAATTGCAACAAGTGTATTTTCAGGTGTAAAATTCACAATTGCATCAACTGTTATCTTATCCCTGTTTATTATGCAGATAAGAACTGTAGCCAGCCAAAAAGCGAACACAACAATCTTTTGAATAAGGCTTTTGTTTATTGTTTTTTTAACTGCCATTGACTAACCCCTTTCAAAAAGAATAGTTAATGCTTCAAAATTATATTTATTCATACTATACAATAATAAAATTGCAAGTACATGGCGATAATTCTATATTGCCCTCACTCACTTGTTTTCCGCAAAGTTTTGGTATTTCACCATTCTTACCAAGCATAAGTGGTTCATCATTCAAATACATTATAGTGTTTCTGTTGTTTTCGTTTCCTGAAAGAGTATAAATTTCTGCATTTGCCGGTAATTCTACGCATATCTTTTCGTTCAATGAATTGTTTATTATAAGATAAACATATCCGTCTTTGCCATCCTTTCGAGAATGGCAATACATATGCAGATTTTCACCACACATATTTCTGCAGTCATATACCGTTGTTCCCATTAGCTTATTCCATAAAAAAACAGCAAAATAATTTGGTCTTGGCTCAAATGTTCCATGCTTTAAAAATCCATAGTCGGATGATGCAAGTGTATTATGAAAAATTATACCGTCTGTAATTGTTGCAAAACTACCAAGCTCGTTTAATGTTCTTAAAACATCAAGATATGTTGATGCCCATGTGTTTCCTCCACCGCCTGCATCGCCCGATTCTGTTACCCACATTTGTCCGCCGGGAACATATTTATCACGAAGCGGTGCATAAGTTTTTGCATTTGACTCGGCTACAGAAAGATAGCTGTCGGTATGTGCTTCATTTCCATCCCAATGTCCTGACGGCATCATAGATGCAAGTCTTTCCGATATTCCGTTGTAATAATGATAGCTGAATACATCAAGAGGTACTTTTGCATTATTCATAAGGTCATCGGTGGAGCAAATCTGCATCATTGCGCCAATACCTGCACCCATTGTTTTTACATCTTCCTTACCCATGGCTCCGTCACCGAGAGAGCAGGGACCTACAAGAAGACAATTCGGATAATTTTCTTTACCCCAACCGTTAAATATATCCTGATCTCTTGCATAATCTTCTGCAGTATATCCTTTGGGTGCACCCGACATTTCAAGCATATTAGGTTCATTCATAAATTCAGCAGCATCAATATCTACACCGTATTCGTGGCTGAAATTAAATATCTTCTTTGTCTGTGTCAAATCAAGAGGAGCACCGTCAGGGTGGTCGCCTGCGCAGTTGCTTACAGAGATTAAAAGCTTTGCTCCGACTTCTTTTACAAAATCAAGAACACCTATCCATTGCTCTTTTGTAAGAACGCTCGCATAACCTTCAGGTGCCTTGCCGTTTGTAGTTCCTTCAAAATCGTAGTAGGTTTTAGTTGCCCACGAGCCTGACACACGAATCCATACCGGTCCGAATGCCTTTGCCCGCTTTCTGAGCTTTTCATCGTACAGATTTATTGGCGGATAATATTGCATCAAATCTGCCATTTTGGTAAAATCAGAAAGTTCACCTGACACATTGAATTCTTCAGTGCCTGCAATTTGTCCCGGAGTGTACGCTTTCCAGAATGTTCCTCCAGTAATTTCGGTCATTTCAATGTTATATGACATCATACGCTCATCGATGTTCCGAATTTTATTTAAGGTATTGTTCTTAATGTGTATTATCCTCATAACGATTATGCTCCATTCTTATTACTTATATTAGATATAAAATTTTCAATATTTTTAATTGTATTGTTGATTTTGGTATATTTATGGATGATTTTAGATGTACATAAAAAAAGAAAAAAATATTTTTCTACGTTTTATGTGTTATTG
>CALATN010000150.1 GCA_937891895.1 uncultured Clostridia bacterium | reverse complement strand
CAATCCTTCCTCCATGATTACTCTTCAGTTGTAAAATAAAGTCCGTATCGTTTTGCTCAACTTTCAGATTTGAATTAATTGCTTCTTCTTTGATTCTTGCAGCAAAATCATAAGGAGAAGAAACGTTACGAAAAGATAGTATTTTTTGTTCGGCTTTTTTATTTTTCATACATATTCGTTACGTTAAAAGCCGGACATATCACAATTTTCATTTCTTCCAACTGAAATAACTTTGTGATTTGAAGAAATAACAATTTCCATTCTACGAACTTTTGTTCCTCCTCTCAAAGCACCTTTCCATTCGCTTTTTTCGTAGACGTACTCATAACTTCCGTCTTGATGACGTTTTACGTAACTAGGCTCACCCATTATAGACCTAACTTCTTCAACCGACATACCCACTTGAATCTTTTGAGAGTTTTCGCTAAATTTAGCCCCAGAAGAAGCAACACAACAAGCGATAACTATAACTCCAATAACTAGCAGTAATCCGACTAAAAAATATATTCCAATAATTTCACCCATAAATACACCTCATTAGTTTCAATATTTAAGAAAAGTATACATTAATCAATACAAATTGTCAATTTAAAATAAAAAATTATTGCCATAAGAGTTAATTTTTGGTATAATATTTTTTCGGTGGCTGAAAAGCTTTTAATTTGAATTTATAATTATTTTGTTTAAGTTTTTCAAAGTACACATTTCTCATATTGCTCATTGCAGTAACAAGGTCTTCCTTGAAGGTCGGATTCTGATAAAGAGAGTGTATCATTGCCGCAACGTTGCGTACATCCTCTCCTGTTTCCTCATCAATGGTAATCGGCTCCGCCTCAGCAGCCTTCTGAAATGCCTTTGAAATATTGTCGACAGTGTAATTGTTGCCGTCATTGTAAATGCCTGAAGAATAGTCGTTGTCATAAACCATCATTCTCCATCTTCCGTCAGCATAAGGACTGTCCTCGCCCTTGTCACGTACACGCCACATCTGCCAGTTGTGTCCCTCAAAGATGCCATCCTCATTGTAAATGTACAGATTAAGTGCAAGATAATCCACAAGACTGCCCATATCAATCATTTCGCAGGCCTTTGCGTAATTTGCCTCGTCAGTCATATCGTTTGAGGTGATGAAATCAAATGTATCGTTGTAAAGAGCAATATCTTCGTCGTTGCCCTCCTCAATTTCACCCTGCTTTACTGTAACAATATTGTGATTGTCAAGACCGTAGTTGTTTTCAATATAGTTATCGGAGTAATCCTCCGCCATTGTGTACATACCCCAGTATTCGCCGTTGAGGTAAACAACACAAGGCATAGAAGCCATTGTTTCAAATCTGCCGTTCTCAGCAAGCTTCTGAATATACGGGTCGCGGATTTTCGCAAAGTTCGCGTCATTACCGCCGTTACGGAGTACGAAGGTCTTGTACTTTGTAACCGCACCTGTTCCGTCACTTCTCTGTGCATTAGGAATAATCGGATACTCAACAGCCTTCAGGCTGTAATCCTCTCTTGCCACAAGACGCAGACTCTTCTGAGTGTCATTTCTTGAAGCCGCGCCCATAATTCTGAAGCCGAGGTCCTGCATAAATGTACCGCCGTCAGCTTCTATGTATTCCATATTTACAGGGCGTTCCCACTCCTTGCCCTTGTTAGAGTAGTTGCCCTTTGCCTGCCACGCTTCGTAAGGCCCTTCCTGTTCAGCCTTCCAGTCATCGTAGGTCTTGCCAAGGGTGTAGATGCCTGTTTCATAATCATAAAGGTTGTCAATCTCTGTCATAAGGGATATGACAGGAACACTTCCGTATTCTTCATTACGGTCAATGCCGACCCAGAATGTGCCGTTGCGGATTTCTCCCTTTGTTCCGTCAGGAAGATATGCTACCGCCCTTACAACGTTAGCCTTCTTGACCTTTCCCTTAGGAGTATAGTCGCTTCCTGCGCTGATACCCTGCTGTGCACTGACAGTATTGGGAGAATTTGTTTTGTTTGTAAGAGTTATAGCGCCTGTGTAGAGCAAATCAGTATCATCGGGCACGCTTCCGTCAAGAGTGTAAAAAATCTTTACTCCGTCACTTGCACAGCTCATTTCGAGAGTAATATCCTCTGCATAAAAGCCGCTTCCGTAATTGAAGGTAACATCTGTAAGAGAACGCGCAGGGGCAGCTGTATATTCAGCTTCAACAACCGTTGTGTCCGAAGCATCAGCGCCTCCTATTACACCTGTACTGCTTGCATCAGAACATCCCGCAAGACCTGCACAAAGGGTAATCGCAAGAATTGCCGCGAGAAATTTTTTTATTCCAAAGCGCATAATTTTCCTCCTGAAACAATTTTTTTCATTATATCACGTCATTTATCCGATTGTCAACCAAAAATGGAAAGCAATTACTTGAGAGTCGCTATATCCGCCTTGATGAGATTCTGATATTCAGAAACAATAGGAGCATATTTCTTGTTCATCTGAATAAGTCTGCGCATTGCGTCAAGACAGCCCTTGAAATTGCGTCCGCTTCGGAGGAGATTTATTTCTGCAATTGTAACTGCCGCCATAATTTCAGCGGGAATATTGCTTTCGCCGAAGGCTTCAAGATATCTTATTCCCAGATTGC
Organism: uncultured Clostridia bacterium; assembly: GCA_937891895.1. Taxonomy (GTDB): domain Bacteria; phylum Bacillota; class Clostridia; order Oscillospirales; family Ruminococcaceae; genus RGIG8773. Next base: position 11,382 of record CALATN010000150.1, on the reverse strand, counting down.
CGACGGGATTATACAGACTTGCCGCCGAATAACCAGAACTCAGCAAGCCTGTTATTACGCCAAAGCAGGCTGTAACCGAATTGTAGATATCTCCCCGTGCAACATTCTCGAAATTGAGTGCCGCCATTGTCTGCGGAAAACGGTCTACCGAATTCAAGCCAATTCCGATAAAAAGCTCAACATCATCGCACTTTGAAAGATAGGACATTGCATTCATACATTCCCTGTCCATTATGATGAACAGATCGGGATAATCCATACCGAATTTATCAGCGTACTCTATGAGAAGTGCGTCACCCGCTCCATTTCCAAGGAAATGTCCCATATAAATTGAGGTAAGCTTTCTCTGTGCCGCAGATTTCAGATTTGCCGTACTAAGCTTTTCTATAATCCTGCGGCGTTCATCAGCAGGCATATCGAAAACCATTGAACGGAATCCCCTGAAAAGCTCTGCTTGAAGCTTCGCATCACCCTTTGTAAGCTTTTCCGTAAATTCCTCTGTCGTATATTCCCGAATAATTCTTTTCGCCTGATTTATTCTGGCAAAATAATACTCCTTATTGTCCTTATACGCAGATGAAGGATATTCCCTGAGACTTTTTTCAGCTTCCTTCAGCCGTCCCGTTTCAAGACAGCATATTACGTAATACAGATTGATTTCCGTTCTTCCCTTTTCATCGGACATATAACGGTTGGTGTAGATAGCATCACGTGTATAAAGCTTGTTGCGCTGTATGTGGTCATACAAGTCAAAATACTTGTTCATTATCTTGTATGCTTCCTCAAATCTTCTCAATGAGTAAAAAGCAATTCCCGAAAAAGCATATATATCAAGGTCTGTGCTGCGTACACCGTTCTTGATAGAGTTGTCAATGACAATATATTCTTCATAAAGCTTTACCGCTTCTTCATAGCGTCCCTGCGATGTGTAAGCGGTAATTCCGCAATGATAGAGAGCAAGGATATAATCATGCTTATCTCTTTCGGAAATCTCAATTCCTTTTCTGAGATAGCCGTATGCAAGCTGCTTGCTCTCCTCGTCTTTTTTTGAAGAAAGAGCGTCAAACAGTTCCCTATAAAGTGATGCCGATTCTTCTCCCGAATCAAGCCTTTTTTTCAACAGCTCATAATTACGGGTCTTTTTTTCATCACCGATATTGGCAATGTATCCGTAATGCTCTGCCACATCCTGAAGCAGGCAAATAGGCTGTCCGTATGTATTGAGAACCTCGTGAACGGCATTGACAAACTTAGTTTCGGGAAGCATTCTTGTAAGACGCGGAGCATAGAAATCCGCTGTTCTTCCCGATTTGTCTTCAGCGGATAAATTTCTGATGAAGAAGCTGGCTGAGTTATACTCCTTATAGTTGCCCGATTGAAAGAAATAAATTATTTCATCACAGGAAATGAAAATCTCATCTGCGTCCACTGACATAAACCATTCGCCCTGTGCCTTTTCAAGACCACAGTTTCTTGCTGCGGAGAAATCGTTTATCCATTCGAAAAAATAAACCTTGTCGGTGAATTCCTTTGCGATTTCAACAGTACGGTCGGTTGAGCCCGTGTCAACAATAATCAGCTCGCTGCTGATACTTTTAAGTATTGGCTGGAGTGCTTCAAGACATTTGCGAAGATATTTTTCCTCGTTTTTGACAATCATACCGATAGTTAGCAGCATTGTTCCATCTCCTTAAAGTTATACTATTTAAATAATATCACATTTTCCTTTTAATTGCAACAGCGGCAGCCCTGTACCGTCCCTCTGCGTCTGAGCTCCTTGTCAATTCCATTCAGCACGGATTTTTTGTCACGGCTCCATAACGGTGCAATAAGCGTTTCTCTGTCGCCGTCGCCTGTAAGCCGCTCAATCAGAGTATCCTTATGCAGAAGTTCAAGCTGGTCACATACTGTTTCGATGTAGCTGTCCATTGACATTTCCTCAAACTCACCCCGCTCAAACATTTCCGCAAGCACCGTACCCCGAATAATATGGAGCAGATGTATTTTTACTGCGTACGGATGAAGTCTGCCAAGCTCCTTTGCAGTTTCAAGCATCATTTCTCTTGTCTCAGACGGAAGCCCGTTTATAATATGCACGCACACATTTACTCCACGCTTTTCAAGCATTTCATAACCCTTCAGAAAATCCTCATAGGTATGACAACGGTTGATAAGCCTTGCTGTTTTATCGTGAATTGTCTGCAAACCCAGCTCAACCGTAAGATAAGTCTGCCTTGATAATTCCGCAAGATAATCCGCCGTTTCCTCGCTTATGCAGTCAGGACGTGTCGAAACGGCAAGCCCAACAGCATTTTCCTGTTCAAGTGCCTCGCTGTAAAGCTTTTTCAGCTTCTCAAGCGGTGCATAAGTGTTGGTATTCGCCTGAAAATACGGTATGTAATAAAGGTCACCGCCCCATTTTCCCGCAAGCTTTTCCCGCACCTCGTCAAATTGCTCCGATATGCTTTTGTGCGGATTTCCGCCGAAATCACCACTGCCCTTTGACGAACAGTATATACAGCCGCCGCTGCCCTTTGTCCCATCAATATTCGGACAGGTAAAACCGCCGTTAAGGCTTATTTTCACGGCTTTTTTCCCGAAGTGCTTTTTCAGGTATGCACTATGCATATTGTAGCGTTTATTGGTATTCGGATCGGGAAGAATTACTGACATTTACTGGAACTCCTTTTATGTATTTTAAACGGAAAACAGCTCTGTTTTTTTACTATTATAGCGTATTATTCAGAAAAAAGCTACTTAATTCGGCAAAAAAGCTATTGCAATTTTGATTTTTTGTGGTATAATGTAAGAGTATAGATATATAATTTAACAGAACGGAGGGCGGCTTTATATGAAAACTGTTATGGTTACAGGTGCGTCCGGTCTTATCGGAAGTGAACTTTCTGAAGCCTTGCTTAATAAAGGATTTAAAGTAATAGGTGTAGATAATACTCCAAGTGCCTGTGTAGGCAACCCTAATTTTGTATTTGTTCAGGCTGCAATCGAAGATAAGGATGCGGTTACCCGTGCTATGTCCGAGCATAGAATTGATGTACTTGTTCACACAGCTTGCTCCGTAGACAACGACCTGCCTAATATTATCACATCTGCGCACGACAAACAGTCTGCTGCAGTTGACAAATATCTTTATAAGAGCGCTGTTACAGCAGGTGCGTCAGATATTATTCTTCTCAGCACACATCAGGTTTATGCTTCACCTAAAACACGTGAACCTATCCGTGAATCTGCTGATGAAAAACCTGCAAGCGATTACGCAAAGATGAAGTTTGACAGTGAAAAGGCGCTTGCAAAGGTTATCAAGGGTTCAGGTTCCTGTAAGGGTGTTATCGCAAGAGTCTGCCCTATTTATACCAAGACATATGTACCTAATCTCCACGCTAAGATTTATGACCCTAAGGACAATTGCTCCTTCATTTACGGCTACGGCGATTACGGCTTCACATTCTGCTGTCTGTACAACTTTATCGACTTTGTTCTCGGTATTCTTACAGTTAACGGCGGTATCAACTATCAGGGTGTATATAATGTATGTGATACAAAGCCTATCCTTGCAAAGGAAATCGTTGAATTTGAAAGAGCAAACCACAAGCTCGGCGCAGTTATCCAGCGTAACTACAGCGTTGTTAAGTCAATCGGCTTCGGTAACAAGGATGCAAAGGTTGACTACCGTTACAACGACCTGAGCATTATTTGCAGCAACATTTCCTACGACAATACAAAGGCACAGAGAATTTCCACATTCCGCTGGAAGCTTTCCAACACAAAGTAAAAAAATCACCGCTCCGAATTTCGGGGCGGTTTTTTGTAACTCATTTTTAACTTGACTAATTATTTGTGCATTGTTATAATTTTGATATAACACAAAAAAGGATAACATTGCTATGAGATACAGATATTTACTTGCATTGACCCTTTCCGCCCTGCTTCTTGCAGGCTGTACAAAACCCGCTCCGAATATGAGCATTACAGAAACTGAAACTTCGGCTACCGAAACCACAGTTGCCACGGCTGAAACTACAACCGCTGTGACTTCTGTGACGGAGGAAACGACTGTTACGACAACTGCACCCGCTCCCGAAAAGCTTGACGAAAAAGATATCGGCGGAGGATACACAATTTATGCCACGGAGAAAAACGGCGAATACACGCTTCACCTTGCCGACGAAAACGGCGAAACGGACAGTATGAGTATCACAAATGTCGAATATGACTGGTATATCGATTGTTATTGGCAGCCGATTTTCTACGATTTTGACCTGCCGCCCTGTTTTTCGGTTTACACCTATACAGGCGATATATTTCAGCTTCATTACCGCCTGTACTTTGCAATTGACGGTAAAATCCGTGAAGCTGAGTGGTATCTTGACGGCGAAAAGCTTGACTCTTTAAACTACCCGCTTCTCCGCTGTTACGGCAACGGCGACAGCTTCAATGCCTATCTCCCATTTGAAAGGGATGAAGATTACAACTGGCTCGACATAACAAAATGTACCTTTACCTTTGACGAAAACAAGCTTCGCTTTGAAGGAACATCACAGCGCCCGATTACCCACGAGGGCACGGCAAAAGCTGCCACTGATGCTCTTGATGAACTGACAAAGCTTCGTTGGGAACTGCGCACCTGCGAGTGCAGTGACGAACTCGTTGATGACGTGTATAATGAAATAACAGCTGACGGTTTGCGTACAAAAGATGAGTTTATGGACAGGCTTCATAAATTCTGCACCGAGGAAGCCGCAGAGGAAATCTTCACCGCTCTTTTTGAGGGAGAATATAAGGCTTCTGACGGAAAACTGTACCGGGTTGAAGGGGCACTTAATCCATTTACATATATGATTATTGACAATGTTTTGGAAACCGATAACGGCATAACCGCAAAAATATATTCATATGCTTTCGGTCAGGACCGCCCGAATCACATCAATCCACCGCTGTACATTGATTTTGTGCAGGAGAACGGCATATGGAAAATTGCTTCTATGCCTTCAGAAACAACCGCACAAGTACAACCCGACCCCTCCGAAAAAATATGGAGTTTCCTCTCCACCTACGAAAGCAAATACGCCACCGACCTGTACTTCCTTTTCGACTTCAACGGCGACGACTTCCCTGAGGTTGCATATATCGGCTGGGATATGGACACCCCCTATATGAACGTTTTCGACCTCAGCGGAAGCGAGCCTGTTTCCCTCGGCGGAACAAGTCAGGGGTTAAGCCCCTACTCCAATGACAAACAATGTATCGGACTTTACTGCAACAATAAGGGTGAGTATTTCTACCACTCCCTTGCCCATTACATAATCAAAAACTCAGATGGCTACAGCTACAATTTTGAGCGTTTTATTATTCCCGTTGACTTCGACAGCCACGTTGTCGAATTTACTCACGACCCTACAGAACAGCGCAATTTCGACAACGAAGCTGACGCTGAAAAATACAAGGAGCGTGTTTTCAAGGAGCTTGAACAGCTTACACTTGTTACTGAGCTGCAAACTTCCTATATGGCTGAGGACAGGGAAGATGAGGAAGCGTTCAGGGAAATGTATTCAGGCGACTGGAAAATCAATTACCGCTCCGTTTCCGCAGGCAACGAATTTATTGATTACAAATATACCAAAGAGTTACCGAGCACAACCGACATCGGTGACCTTGCCGACAAGGCTGTGAAATGCCTTATGGAAAGCGAGCATTACAAAGATGCTGAGCATATCAAAGAAATTTATGACACACATAAGCCCGAAAAGCTTGCTCCGTTTTTTGATGAAAACGGAACTCTTACTCCTGTTTTCTCCGAAGCTTATGTTGATGACTTTGACAATGACGGCAAAACCGAAGCCTTCATCGTTGTTGATATGCCGTTTTATACAGGTGATTGTTTGATCCGAAATTACCTTATTTTTGCCGACAGTTCAGGCAATATGTCGGTAATTGAAGATTACCATGGGATAAATCTTGAAGCGGTGCTGGACTACGGTGAATTCAAGCATATTGCTTTCGGCGGCTACGGCTGGATAGGTGCGGATATGCACAGCAACCTGTTTGGTGTTGTTGACGGAAAAGTCGTTGACTTCTACTCCCTCCGCGGCGAGTTCGTCAAGGAAAACTGCTTTGTTTCAACCTTTGGTCATCAGGGAATTGGTGATTTTATGTATTATGACACGGTTACAAAGGAATACCGCACCATTATAGGAAAAGAAATCCCGTTGGATACCATAAAAGAAATGGATAAGGATAATGTGCTTGCCGATTATTACACAGCTAATGAAAATGGCTCCAAAATAACTGCTCAGCTTGTGGGCGGAAAATATTACCTGCTTATGTACCTTATGGACCCTGGAACTGTATACACATATGAAAACGGCAAGTTCGTACTGCAGGAAAATTCAAACGTCAGAAAAAGCTGGGCTATGCCAAATTCCGTATATGATATTGACATAGACAAGGCGCTTGCAGAAATGAAGCCTGTTGAATAAAGCACAAAATAATTTTATATAAGGAGAATATGAAATGAAAATCAAAAAGCTTTGCGGAGTAATGCTCTCCGCAGTAATGACAGCAAGCCTTCTCACAGGCTGCGGAAACGGCGGTAACTCCGCTGAAACGACAGAAACAACAGAAGCAATCGTTGAAGCTGCTTCCCCTAAGGTTACCGTTGACGGGACAAAATTCATGGTTGACGGAAAGGAGCTTATCATCAACGGCGTAAACACCCCCTGGCAGAACTGGAACGAATTCGGCTCCGACTCATTCCAGCCTGAATTCTGGGACAGCCACTTTGCCGACCTTCACGCAATCGGCGTAAACGCTGTCCGTGTTTGGGTCAACTGCGACTCAATGGTTTCCATCAAGCTCAAGCCCTCGGGACAGGTCCGTGAGGTTGTGGAAAAGCACTGGACAGACGTTGACAAGCTGTTTGAGCTTGCCGAAAAGCATCAGATTTACCTTATGCCTACCCTGCTTTCCTTTGACCACTGCAAGAACGGTCAGTACGTTGACAGATGGCGTGCTGTAATAACTGATGACACAGCAATGCAGTCCTACATTGACAGCTATGTAAAGCCTTTCGCTGAACGTTATGGCTCAAATCCTTATCTGCTTGGAATCGACCTTATGAATGAGCCTGACTGGGTAATCGAAAATGCTGAGTGCGGCAGACTTCCTAAGGAAAACCTTTCAAAGTTCTTTGCAAAGTGCACATCCGCAATCCACGAAACAAATCCTGATGCACTTGTTACAGTCGGTATGGGTATGGTAAAATACAACTCCGATAATGAAAAATATATGGGCAACGTTGTTTCCGACGAGGTTATGAAATCATACGCAGGTGACAACGCTTGTCTTGATTTCTATTCCGTTCACTACTACGACTGGATGAGAAGCTATATGGGCTGCCCGTTTGATATGTCCCCAACAGACTTCGGTCTTGACGGAACAAAACCTGCATTTCTCGGCGAATTCGGCCTTGGCGACGGTCAGACTTACGAGTACGCCTACGAAAACACCCTCGCAAACGGCTGGAACGGCTCAATGATGTGGTGCTCCAACAACGGTGCTGAACACGCTGACGTGTGGGCTGACCTTGAAATTGCAACAAAGAAGGTTGAGTCCCTTTACCCCGACAAGGTTTACCCCCTCGGCAAGAACTGATTATTTACCTCATAAAACAGCAATTCCCGTACACCGATAAAGTGTACGGGAATTTTTTACTGTACGGAATCTAAATCAACAATTTCATATCCTGTAGGGGCCTTGAAAAGCTTATCGGGAGCATCGCCTGAAAATTCGTTGATCTTGAGTGCATTGACAGTGCCGTTTTCTTCTGCAAGAATAGCAACAATTTCGTCATTCTTGTCAAAAAGGAACACACCCTGTGTTTCTGCAATTTCAAGTGTATATTCCTCACCGCCGATTTCAATCTTTGTAGTCTTTACATCTTCAGCATTTGCTGTTTCTGCATCAAAATCAATATCGCCGAGCATTGCTTCAACATCATACTCCTCCATAAGTGATGCATCTGCTGTCATGCTGTAACCTGTCTTTGTAGCCTCGTCAAGCATATACATCTTGCCGTCAATGAGAATGATTGTCATATTTGTGTTGCTTGCAGCTTCGTACATATACATATACATATTGTCCTGCTTCATACCCATTACAACAGCAACGCTGCCGTCAACATATTCCGCATCCATATAAATGCCTGTTGCACCTTCAAAAATTCTGATCCAATCATATGTAAGGCTGTCTTCCGCAGGAATATCCTTTGTATCAAGATTGTATGCATCACCTGACTTTGCAAAATCTGCAAGGCTTGAATAGCTTGCTGCCTTAGCTTCAGCCTTGGTTTCCGCCTCAGTTTCTGCTTCTGTTTCTGCTTCTGTTTCAGCTACAGTAGTTTCCTCTGTTGTTGCCTCTGTTTCAGCTTCAGTTGTTTCTGCCTCTGTTGCTTCAGTTGTTGCAGCTTCTGTTTCTGCTAAAGTTTCGGAAGCAGTTGTTGTAACGTCGCTTACCTCTGCTGTTTCAGTATCTTTTCCGCAAGCTGTGAGCATTGATGCACACATTGCGAGAGAAATAATTGCCGCTAAAAACTTTTTCATAATTCAATATCCTTTCTTAATTTGTCAAGTCCCGCATATGTGTATACACGGGATTATCTTTTCTTCAATTAACCGAGAAGTGATGCCATATCAACGATTTCATAATCTGTAGGAACAGCAAATACCTCGTCAGGAACTTCAGCTGTAAATTCATTTACTTTAAGAGCTGTATCCTCATCATCAGAAATAATAGCACAAAGCTTGTCGCTCTTGTCAAAAACAAATCCGCCGCCTGTTTCAGCAACCTCAAATGTATAAACCTCGTCAGAAACCTTTACTCCGCAAACCTTGACATCTTCTGCATCAGCAATTTCCGCATCAAAGTCAATTTCGCCGAGAATTGACTCAAGGTTATATTCCTCCAGCATACTTTCATCAGCTTCCATGCTGTAGCCTGACTTTGTTGCATCATCAAGCATATACATTACGTTGTCAGTAATGATAATTGTCATATTTGTTTCGCTTTCAGGCTCCTTCATCTTCATTGCAATCTTGTCAGCAGCCATACCCATTACCATAGACATACTGCCATCCTCAGATTCAACGTCCACGTAAAGCTCCTCAGCACCCTCAAGTGTCTTTACAAAGCTGTATGTGTTGCTCTTATCTGCGGAAACGGTGTCTTCCGCAAGTTCAAATACATCGGATTCAGCAAGAGCTGTAAAGTTGTCATATTCACCAACAATCTTAGGTCCTCCGCAGCCTGTAAAAAGTGCACCGCATACAAGCATTGCAGCAAAAACAGATATTACCTTTTTCATAATCATATCTCCCTTCATATTTTCAATTTAACATATGTTTTACATTATAACGCTTTATCACAAAAAAGTATAGCTTTTACCGACATTTTCCATTATTTAGCCAAATATTTTCAATTTCTCTACTTTTCTTGTGTGCAAAAAAACAACCCGAAAGACAAATTCTGCCTTTCGGGTTTACACTTTTTTATGGGGTACTTTTCATTATATCACATCAATTTTAATATTTCAAGCATATTTAAAACGAATTTGTGAATTCGGAAAAATTGACAGTAAAATTATTTGTTTTTGTACAATAATACCATAGAAAACAGGACGGTTTTATGTTATAATTACCAACAGATTGTTACAAAGGAGAGAGTTATTATGACTTTATTGTATGAGGAAATTTATCGCCAGAAGCAGGAACAGTACAAGCTTGACGGTGACCTTCAGGCGTTCAATTCATTTATTGCCAAAGCTCATGACTTCCAGTTCGGGGTGATGACAAAGCAGATTTCCGAAAACGAATATGCTGCATGGCTTAACTCTCAGAGAGCATAATTAGTGTAAATTTTCAGGCATCGGTTCTCCGATGCCTATTTATTATAATACACATTCAGACAATATATTGCTTTTGTATTGACATAACGAGAATTTTTTATTATAATATATGTATTATTTTATGAAAAGGGGTATACCAATATGAAATACTGTTCAAAATGCGGCGCACAGTGCGACGACAACGCATCTGTATGTCCTAATTGCGAAGCAATTTTTGTTGCTCCCGCTGCTGCATCAGGTGATTCCGATGACCATACAGCTGAGTTTGACCCAAGAGATATTTCCGACAACAAGGTTGTTGCAATGCTTCCATATCTCCTCGGCCCTATCGGCCTTATCATCGCACTGCTTATGACAAATACTTCAAAGTATGTTACATTCCACATCCGTACAGCTCTCAAATTCATAGTTGTTGAAACACTTCTTGTTTTTGTAAACATCATTCCTTTCCTTGGTCAGATTGCTTACATTGTTGGTTTCATCATCTGTCTTGTGCTTCGTATTATCGCATTCTTCCAGGTTTGCAACGGTAAGGCAAAGGATCCAGCTATTATCGGCAGCCTCGGTTTCCTCAAGTAATTCGGTTAGATAATTTATTCCAAAGCCGTACAGAAATGTACGGCTTTGTTGTTTGTGCAAAAATATTTTCAACAGCTATTGATTTTTATGTGCAAAAATGATATAATTTATTTATAAAATCAAAGCAAGGAGGCGTGCTTATGAAAAAAATAATTACAATAGGCAGACAATTCGGAAGCGGAGGACGTGAAATCGGCGAAAAGCTTTCGCAAAAGCTGAATTACTCGTTTTACGATAAAAATCTGATTATCCTTGCAGCCGAAAAGGGCGGATTAAGCCACGAGGCACTGACAAATGCCGACGAAAAGGCAGCAAATCCGTGGCTTTATGCGGCAATGTCCCAGACAGGGCAGACCAGCATCAACGCTAATATCTGCACGAATGATACACTTTACTCCCTTCAGTCACAGGTTATCAAGGATATTGCAAAAACTGAAAATGCAGTAATTGTCGGCAGATGCTCCGACTATATCCTTCGCAATGAAGAAGTGGAGCTGCTGAATGTATTTATCTATGCACCAACAGAAGCAAGAGTAAAGCGGATTATGGAGCGTATGAATGTCAATGAACAGCAGGCTCTCCAGCTTATCAAGAAAAACGACAAGCAGAGAAAATGCTACTACGATTTTTATACTGATAAAAAATGGGCTTCACATTCCAGCTATGACCTTAATCTTGACAGCAACCGCTTCGGTATCGACAAAGCCGTCGAAATCATTGCAAAAGCTATCGAATAAACCAATTCAACCGTCCACGACTTCCGTGGACGGTTTTGTTGACTTTTAAACTCAGTAATGCTATAATTTATGATGTATTATAAATTATAATTTAGCGAGCAATAATGGGTTTCCAAAGGGGACGGTGTCCCCTTTGGTAGGGTTTTTAGG
>CALATN010000149.1 GCA_937891895.1 uncultured Clostridia bacterium | reverse complement strand
AGGGGCGTTGCCCCTAAAAACCCCACCAAAGGGTGCGCACACCCTTTGGAAACCCATTATTTTGGATTACTGTAATTTTTCAGTTGTTGCACAAAACCCGTAAACTAAATCCTTGATTTCGTTTTAATTCTTAATTACGCATTCCGCATTCCGAATTAAATATCCAGTTCCCCGACGTACTTCGCATTCTTCTCGATAAACTCACGTCTTGGAAGTACCTTGTCACCCATAAGGATTGTGAATATTTCGTCTGCCTTGACAGCGTCCTCCATTGTAACACGGAGCATTGTTCTTCTTTCAGGGTCCATAGTTGTTTCCCAGAGCTGTTCAGGGTCCATTTCACCAAGACCCTTGTAACGCTGAACGTCAATTTTTACATTATCGTTTCCATCTCTGAGTTCTGCAATATACTTATCACGTTCCTCATCAGAAAATGCGTAACGTACATTTTTTGCGTTTGCACCGCGGCTTACCTTGTAAAGCGGAGGCTGTGCAATATAGATATTACCGTTGCTGATAAGCGGACGCATAAAACGGAAGAAGAATGTCAGAAGCAAAGTTCTGATATGTGAACCGTCGACATCAGCATCGGCCATAATGATAATTTTGCCGTAACGGAGCTTTGTAATATCGAAATCTTCGCCGATTGATGTACCGAGAGCAGTTACAACAGGCATAAGCTTGTCATTTCCGTAAACCTTGTCAACACGTGATTTTTCAACGTTTAGCATCTTACCCCAAAGAGGGAGGATAGCCTGATAGTGACGGTCACGGCCCTGCTTTGCAGAACCGCCCGCAGAGTCACCCTCGACGATGTAGATTTCGGTTTTGTCTACATTTGTATCTATACAGTCGGCAAGCTTACCCGGAAGCTTTGAGCTGTCCATAGCATTCTTTCTGTTTCTTTCAAGCTCTCTTGCCTTTTTTGCGGCTTCTCTTGCACGCTGTGCAGCCATTGATTTTTCAAGGATAAGCTTTGCAACCGTCGGATTTTCGTCAAGGTAGCACATAAGCTTATCAATTACCATATTTTCTACAAAAGGACGAACCTCAGGGTTACCGAGTCTGCCCTTTGTCTGACCTTCAAACTCACAGTCTGTAAGCTTTACGGATACGATTGCAGTCAGACCTTCACGGACGTCATCGCCTGCAAGCTTGTCGCCATCCTTCATATAACCGAACTTCTTGCCGTACTCAGTAATAACCTTTGTAAGGGCATTCTTGAAGCCTGTTTCGTGAGTACCGCCGTCGATTGTACGGATATTATTTGCAAAGGAATAGATTACCTCGTTATAGGTATCGTTGTACATAAGCGCAATTTCAGCTGTGGAATCACCCTTTACACCGCTTACATAGATTACCTCATCAGCAATAGGTTCAGCTTCTCTTGTCTTATGGAGATGCTCAACAAACTGTCTGATACCGCCTTCATAGTGAAGTGTTTCGGAAACAATTTCATCAGGATTACGCAAATCGGAGAACACGATTTTGATACCTGCATTAAGGAAAGCCTGTTCACGGAGTCTGTTCAGCAGAACATTGTAATCATATTCTGTTGTTTCTTCAAAGATTGTCGGGTCAGCCTTGAACATAACGGTTGTACCCGTTTCTGTTGTTTCGCCGATAATCTTCATCTGCTCGTCGTAGTGACCGCCGTCGTGGAAACGCTGGAAGTGAATGTTCTTGCCGTCCTTGACAGTAAGCTCAAGCCACTCGGAAAGAGCATTTACAACGGAAGCACCAACACCGTGCAGACCGCCTGCAACCTTGTAACCGCCGCCGCCAAATTTACCGCCTGCGTGGAGAATTGTATATACAACCGTTGCCGCGGAAATTTTTTCTGTCGGATGAATACCTGTAGGGATACCGCGTCCGTTATCGGCTACACGGATTACGTTGCCCTCGAGAATATCAACCGTAATCTGTGAACAGTAGCCTGCAAGAGCCTCGTCGATAGCGTTGTCCACGATTTCGTATACGAGGTGATGCAGACCCTTAGGGCCTGTTGAGCCGATATACATACCGGGACGTTTTCTTACCGCTTCAAGTCCTTCAAGGACCTGAATCTGGTTTTCGTCATAGTTCTGGTTACCTGTATTCAGGTTTTCTGTGTTCAGGTTTTCTGACATTACCTTACCTCCATATTTAATGCGATATGCTTAATTCGCAATTGTTTTCTATTTCATAATTTATTTTGTAGGGATAGGAACGCAACGGCTTGCGCCGTTGTTAGGAAATCCCTCTCTTGCAGGGATTTCCTCTTTTGTGGCTTGCCGCCACAAAATTCACCTTTTCGGAGCGCTTCTCAGGCGGCACTGCGGTGCCAGGAAACCAAACGCAAGCGTTTGGTTAAAGTATTTCGCTCTCTGCGGAGAGCGACCAAAGGCTCTGCCTTTGGAAACCGCCACCTTTGAAAAGGTGGACGAAACTTTTAATATTTGGATTTGTGGAGTAACTCATCACTCCACTCTCCACTCTCAACACTCCTCACTCTCTTACGCAGCGTTGCCGCTGAAATGGGAGAGATATAAACTGTGTCCTCGCCGTCTTTTTCACACACCACAAAGCTTTTCGGCATTTCGAAATTGACGTACTCGACCCATTTATTCTTTTCGGCTTTCGTAAAGAATTCCTTTGTATGCTTGCTGATTGAGGTATTTTCGATATCGAATATTCCGATAATCTCGCTGCCTCTTACGGTTGTTTCCTCGCCAAGATGGATATACACTCAATCACCTGCTTTTCCGTTTTCCATTGTAATGACCTTGCCCTTTTTCATAGCGGTTATAGGCTTGCTGTCACAGCAGGTTATGATTACCTGCATATCGTCGATATTATTCAGTATAAACTGCTGTCTGTGGGGGTCAAGCTCTGACAGCACGTCGTCAAGGAGCATAACGGGGTATTCCCCTTGTTCAGCCTTCAGTATTTTTGCGTGGGCAAGCTTCATTGACAACGCAACAGAACGAGCCTGTCCCTGTGAGCCGAAATCACGGACGGAAAGCCCGTTGATGTATGCACCCACATCATCACGGTGCACTCCCACAGTCGTATACCCTGCACGGATATCGTTTGAAACTGCATTTTTCAGTTTTCCCAGATACTCCTCAGCAAGTTCACCCTCGTAGTCAATTCTGCCTTGCAGATCGTCATATATTGTCGACTGATAGTATAAATTTAAATTTTCTTTACCATTTGTAATTTTATTATATAACTCACTGGTATATTTATTTAAAGTTATACAAAATGTATATCGTAAAACTGATATATATGCACCTGTTTTTGCCAGCTGTTCGTCCCAGATTTCAAGGGAACTTTCATCGCCGTAGCCCATTGAAAGATTTTTCAGCAGCGCGTTACGCTGAAAAAGAATGTTATTGTATTTGTTCAGCGCACTGATATAGGAATTTTTTATCTGTGCAACTGACATATCAATGAAGCTTCGTCGGTTGTCGGGTGAACCCTTTGTCAGGTTCAGGTCCTCGGGTGTAAACACCACACAGCGGAAGCTTCCGAACAGCCTTGACAGCAGGGGCAGCTTTACGCCGTTGAGCGCAACATATTTATCCTTGATAGCACCTTTTTTCACGGCAAAGCGGATTTCCTGCTGACGGAAAGAGTCTGTAAAGGTCATTTCCACCTGAGCAGAATCCTTTGTAAAGCCGATGAAATCCTTGTCCCGTGTGCCACGGAATGAGCGGCAGCCGCTGCAAAGCCAGATTGCTTCAATCAGGTTGGTTTTTCCCTGAGCATTTTCGCCGCAGATAATATTCATTTTTGGGTCAAGGTCGAGGGATACATTTTCAAGATTTTTGTAGCCGTCGACATTTATGCGGTTAATGACCACGGGAAACTCCTTTAATATTTTACTATTTGTAATTATTCTATAATAATATCCTGACCGTTTACGGTTACAGTATCACCGCCGCGGATTTTCTTACCTCGCATTGTGCATACCTCGCCGTTGACCTTTACCTGTCCGTCGAGGATAATTTCCTTAGCCTCCGAACCGATAGCAACAGCTCCCGCAAACTTCAGAAGCTGGTCAAGCTTGATGAATTCGGTTGTGATTTTTACTTTGTTATCCATAATAAATCCTTATTTCAAAATGATTTTTTAAACCCAAAAATAATGGGTTTCCAAAGGGTGTGCGCACCCTTTGGTGGGGTCTTTAGGGGCAACGCCCCTAAATCGCCGCTCGCAAGCGGCGAAACTCCCCTTGCCTACCAAAACGGAGAGGGAGGTGAGGAAACCGACAGGTTTCCGAGGAGGGGCGACCACGAACGCCCCTCCTTGTATGGTTTACGCTAAAAATATTACTCCAAAACGTTCCGGTGGAACGTTTTGGACGTAGTTTACCTTTCACTACACAAAAGCAGCAGCAAAGCTGCTGTTAGAAAATCCCTCTCTTGCAGGGATTTTCTCTTTTTTGGCTTGCCGCCAAAAAATTCACTTTTTCGGAGCACTTCACAGGCGGCACTGCGGTGCCAAGAAACCAAACGCAAGCGTTTGGTTAAAGTATTTCGTCGCCTGCGGGCGACGACTCAGGGACTCTTTCCCTAAGAACCCTGCCAAAGGGTGCGAAGCCCCCTTTGGAAACCCGTTATTAAATGAACTCTTGCGTTCGTTTTATTCAGCTTTGAGTCTTGTCGGCAGCACCAGGAATGTATATGCGTTTCCGTCCATTGGTACAATCTTCATCGGGGAAAGTCCGCCGTTGAGCTGGAGTCTTACCTTATCGGACTCGGTTGCTTTAAGTGCGTCAAGGAGATAACGGCAGTTGAAGCCGATTTCTACAGACGGGCCTGCTGTATCTGCTTCAAATTCGTCAACGAACTTACCGAGTGCAGTTGAGCAGGAAAGCTTGACCTTGCCGTCATTGAACAGACATCTTACAGGTGCCTTTGCCTTTTCGTTTATGATAAGCATACATCTTTCAAGTGCAGAGATGAATTCTCTTGTATTGATAATGATTTCGCTGTTGTGGTTTGCAGGGATAGAGCCCTTGTAATTATGGAAATCGCCTTCAAGAAGACGTGAGAACAGCATATATCTGCCGATTTCAAAGGTGATATGCTTCTTTGAAACGTGCATTGTAACTGTTTCCTTTTCGTCGTCCTTGAGAAGCTTTGAAACTTCTGAAAGGGCCTTTGCCTTTACAACGAAGTGATAGTGGTTGTCGGACTCGATTTTTTCGCTTCTTACAGCAAGGCGGTAGCCGTCGATTGCTACGAGGTTGAAGTTGTAGTCGAGAATATCGAAAAGCTCACCCATAAGGATAGGCTTGTTGTCAACAACAGCAACAGCGAAAATTGTCTGATTGATCATATTTTTCAGCATTGGCTGAGGGATAGTAAAGTTGTCCCCTGTGTCGTAGTCAGGGATTGAAGGATATTCGTCAGCAGGCATAGCAAGGATTTTGTATTCTGCATTGAAGCCCTTGATTGTGGTTGTAAGCTTTTCGTCAATTTCGATTTCGATTGTTTCGGAAGGCATCTTTCTGATGATTTCTCCGAAAAGCTTGCTGTTGAGGATGCACTCGCCGATATCCTCGGAAACAACGTCAATCTTTGTCTGGATACCAAGCTCAAGGTCGTAGCCTGTAAGCTCGAGGGTATTTCTGTTAAGGTAAAGCTTTACGCCTTCAAGTGCTGTCAGCGGAGATTTCTGCGGTACAGCTCTTGATACATTTGAAAGAGCTTCATTGATTTCAGATTGTTTACAGGTAAATTTCATATATAGTGTTCCTCCTGTGTAATTTTAGTAAGACAAAATTTGATAATCAGAAATAATTTTTCTTGGCAAGGAAATTTTTCGCGGCAGCGAAAAATAAAATCATATAATATGATAATAATTAAACAGTAGCAGCAGTAGGGGGTGTACAAAGTGTTGAAAACAGCTTCAAACCTTTTCAGGGACAAGCTTTGCTTTTTCACTTGTCTTAGGTGGGAAAAATGTTGAAAAGTTGAATAAAATTTACGATGTTGAACTTTTGTGGAAAGTGTTAGTGGAAAGTGGAAAAAATCTTGAAAATTCAGTGGAAAATCCATTCCATTTTCAGGAATATCACAAAATGTTGAAAAGTGAGTTATACAAATTGTAATGTAACGGATTTACACGGTATAAAATCGTTACATTCAGTTTTCCACATTCTTTTCCACACCCTGTTGAAAACTCGTATTTACAACAGAATGTAAATTTTACTTTACAGCTTTTTCGCGGTAATTTTTATGATTGATTTTGTGTTTTCAACATTGAAAAATTATGCGTTTCTGATATTATTGATAATGTCCTCAATCATTTCCTTGGCGTGATTATCTTTGGCAATAAGCTTTTCTATATCGCCGCAATAATAGATGATTGTGCTGTGATCTCTTGCGCCGATTTCCATACCGATTGATTTGTAGGACATATCGGTAACTTCCTTCAGTACAAAGCAGCATACCTTTCTTGCGATGGAAACCTGTGCGGCACGCTTCTTGGAAATGATATCCTCAGCGCTTACTCCGTATACGTTTGCAACCTCATTGAGAATACGTTCGATTGTAATAGGAACAGGCTGCTCGTCCGAAAGAATTTCACGGATTGCATTCTGTGCCTGAGCCATTGAAGGCGGTGTGCCAACAAGGTGCTTGCTTGCTTTCAGCTTCTTTACACAGCCTTCAAGCTGACGGATATTTGTTTTGAGCTTGTTTGCTATGTATTCTGAAACGTCATCGGGAATGATAAGATTGAGAAGCTCAGCCTTACGGCGGATGATTGCAACTCTTGTTTCAAAGTCAGGGATTGAAATATCAGCGATAAGTCCCCATTCGAAACGTGTACGGATTCTTTCTTCGAGAGTCTTGATATCCTTCGGAGGACGGTCAGATGTGAGAACAATCTGCTTGCCTACCTTATGAAGCTCATTGAAGGTATGGAAGAATTCTTCCTGTGTTGACTCCTTGCCTGCGATAAACTGAACGTCGTCGATAAGGAGAACGTCAGCGCTTCTGTATTTCTGGTGGAACTGGCTTGTATCCTTTTTCTGCTGGATAGCGTTGATAAGCTCGTTTGCAAAAGTTTCGCCCGTAACGTAAATAATGTTTGTATTAGGATTACGGCGCTTGATTTCATTGCTGATAGCGGTCATAAGGTGAGTTTTGCCAAGACCTGACGGACCGTGGATAAAAAGCGGGTTATATGTGCTTCCGGGTTCCTTTGCGACAGAAGTGCAGGCAGCATATGCAAACTCGTTTGAACGTCCTACGATAAAGGTATCGAAGGTATAATCATATTCTGCATTTGTGAAGGATTCCTCCAGCTCTTTTTTCAGCTGGTTAGGGTCGGTATCCTCTTCATCATCAATAACTTCTTCCATAGCGGTAATATCTATATCAACTTCAAAACCGAGAACGCTTTCGAGAGCGTCCTTGATGATGGATGTGTAATTTTTCTTGATTATATTTGCCTGAAATTCAGATGCAACTGTAAAGCAAGCAACATTTTCGTCAAGCTTCACAGGCTGAAGCGTATTTATCCAGAGGCGGTATGCTGTGTCCGAAAGTTCACCTCTTTTGATTTTATCAAGGCAGTATTCCTGCACATTCTGAAAGACCTCTTCAAAGGAATTCATAGGTAAATTACTCCTTTCGTAAAGGAAATTTTTAGGGTCCTTTACTTACTTTAATCATAATAAAAACATTATTCCAATATACTATTATATTATAGCATATTTTTCATTTCATTGCAAGCGTTTACAATTAAAAAAGGGGGTATACACAGTTTGCGTAAAACAGCGTAAAATGGGCAATTCTGAGGCATTGGGCAATATTTTGTTAAATCTGCACATTTAATGAAGAAAATTATTGTACAGATTATTTTTTGTTTTGGGGTCAGTTCAGCACTTTAGCGCCTTGACATTTTGTTAACAAAGGAGTATAATTGTTAGTATGTAATATTATTTTTTCTTATGAAAAATTTTTTATTGGAGGTCATTAAAATGTCCAGAGTTTATAATTTCAGCGCAGGCCCAGCTGTTCTTCCTGAAGAAGTTCTCAGAGAAGCAGCAGAAGAAATGCTTGACTACAAGGGTTCAGGTATGTCCGTTATGGAAATGTCCCACCGTTCCAAGGTGTATGACGAAATCATCAAGGATGCGGAAAAGGATCTCCGTGACCTTATGAATATTCCTGACAACTACAAGGTACTCTTCCTTCAGGGTGGTGCTTCCCAGCAGTTTGCTGCAGTACCGATGAACCTTATGAAGAACAAGAAGGCTGCTTACATAGTTACAGGTCAGTGGGCTAAGAAGGCTTACCAGGAAGCTCAGATGTACGGCGAAGCTGTTGCAGTTGCTTCCTCTGCAGACAAGACCTTCTCCTACATTCCTGACTGCTCCGACCTCGATATTCCTGAAGATGCAGACTACGTTTACATCTGCGAAAACAATACAATCTACGGCACAAAGTTCTGGGAACTCCCTAACACAAAGGGCAAGGATCTCGTTTCCGACGTTTCCTCCTGCTTCCTTTCCGAACCTGTTGACGTTACAAAGTACGGCGTAATCTACGGCGGCGTTCAGAAGAACGTTGGCCCTGCAGGTGTTGTTATCGCTATCATCCGTGAAGACCTCATCAGAGATGACGTTCTCGCAGGCACACCAACAATGCTCAAGTGGAAGACACAGGCTGACAACGACAGCCTTTACAACACACCTCCTTGCTACGGTATCTACATCTGCGGTAAGGTATTCAAGTGGATCAAGAAGATGGG
>CALATN010000148.1 GCA_937891895.1 uncultured Clostridia bacterium | reverse complement strand
AGAAAAAGACATATTCCATCGGGAAAGTATCTACCCTCTGTAATGTTTCTGTGAAAACATTACGCTATTATGATGAAATTGGTCTGTTAGTCCCTGACTGCAGAAAGGATGACAGCAATTACCGTTATTATACCCACGAACAGATTTTAACGTTGTTTATCATCCGTAAGCTGCGTCTGTTAGGTGTTCCCTTGAAAGAAATCAAAGAAATTGTCTGTCAGAAAGACATGGACAGTATGAAAAAATGTATCCAGCAGAGACTGGATGAGATCAGTAAGGCCATTGAAGACCTGAATGATCAGTATGCAGAAGGGCAGCTCCTTCTGGATCGTCTGGAAAAAGGACATAATCTGTTGGAAAGCGAAGATGCACAGTGGTCCACAGAAAGTATTCGTGTAGAGGAGATCCCTGTTTCTCCTGTCCTGTTCACCAGACGTATTAAGAGTAATTATAAAAACAGTGATGTTTCTGTAGATAGATGGTTTGAACTGTTTGAAATGGTTTCCCGTCAGAAACTGAGAGCAACAGGACCTGTGATGTTAAGTTCTTCGAGCATACCTTCTACCATACCAACTACAGTCTTGTAGCCGCACATATACTTACCAGCACCTTCGGAAACGCCGAGGATTACAGGGGAGTTGAGTTCCTGAGCTGTAAGGAGAATAGCCTTTGTCCATTCGAGGTTGTTGATATTGAACTGACCAACTGCGTACTTGCCCTCACGAGCCTTGTTGAGCATGTCCTTTGCGGAAACGAGTCTTGACATAATTAACATTCCTTTCAATAATACGGGATTGCCCCGAATTTTTCATACAATACAATTATAACTTATGTACTGCCAAAAAGCAAGTATTTTTTGTGAAAATAATAACAGGTACGCACACATATTTTTTGTACACAATAGAAAAAGGGGCACGGCTGTGTCCCTTTTTGTGATATCATAAAGTAAATTATTCTTCCTCATCCTCAAGCTGTTTTTTCAGCACAGCCATATTCCGTCTTACAAAACAATTAACAGTAATAAGCATAATCATTGTAAAAGACCATATCACAGCCTGATAAACATTATAAATATCACACAGCGCAAGAATTACCGACAGCAGCATAAAGCACACATAAGCAAATATCTGCCAACCCTTTGTGTTGTTCCGCACAAAGGTCGGGTTCATAATCCCCTTTGCCGAAGCCTTTGCAGCGTAAATAATGTAAACCGTCCAACCGCAGGCATAGAGAACAAAGCTTAAAATCATCATTGCGGTGTTGCGTCCCGATGAAATAATAAACATTGCATAAGAGATAAACATTACTATATAAAAAAGCACCTTGAACATCTGAAAACCGATTTTGTAGTTTTCAGCCTTCTGCATTTCGTCAAGCTGAAAGTCATCAATCAGCGAAGCGGAGGTGTTTTCCAGTTCTTCTTTATTGTATAAATCACTCATTGTTATTCCTCTCCGTCCTCTTCAAGCTGTTTTTTCAGCACCTTGTTGTTCTTCTTTGCACAAAGGCACATTACTATATATACCACCATCAGCATTATCCATACTATGCCAAGCGCAATGCCGTCAAGTTCAATTTTCTCCCTAAAAGAGATTATCAGACGACTGCCGAAAAGAATAAACAAAACAGGACAAACCACCAGTATCCATGTTCCCGACCAGCTTTTCGCAATCTTAGGGTTCATAATTCCTCTTTTTGCAGTCATATAAGCATAAATCAGATAGAAAGCCTCATTAACTGCCAAAAACGCAATCGAAACAGCCGTACCTGCAATGTTTCCTGAATTTGAACAAATTATAATAAGTGCAAGAGCAAATGCCATTGCTATAAAATACATTATTCTGAAAAGTCGGAAACCTATTTCGTGGTTTTCGGCTTTCTGCATTTCGTCATAACCTGCATCGTCAAAAATTGTTCCGCTTGCAATAGTTGTATTGTCTTCCATAAAAATCTTCCTTTCTTCCGTAAAATCAATCGTTGTTATTCCTCCCCGTCCTCTTCAAGCTGTTTTTTCAGCACCTTGTTGTTCTTCTTTGCACAAAGACACATCAGTACAGCTTCTGTTGAAATTATAAGCCACATTATACAATGCACAACATCATAAAAGCTGTCGTCATGATGAATATCGGATATAAATTGTGAAATCCATAAAATAGATAGAAGAGGATAAAGGAATAGTATCCATGTGCTTGACCAGCTTTTTGCAAATTTAGGGTTCATTATCCCCCTTTTAGCAGTCATATAAGCGTAAAGCAGATAAAATCCAAACATCGTAGTAAGTAAAACAAGAGAAATTATTGTACCTGCCAGATTTTCAGTATTTGAACATACTATAATAAACACTATTGTAAATAACAGCATCACAAAATACATTATTCTGAAAAGTCGGAAGCCTATTTCGTGGTTTTCTGCTTTCTGCATTTCATCATAGCCTGCCTCGTCGAAAATTGTTCCGCTTGCAAGAGTTGTTTTATCTTCCATAAAAATCTTCCTTTCTTCTTTCGTAAAATCAATCGTTGCCCCAAAAAATCTCATCAAGTGTTTTCCCAAGCGCCTTGCAGATGTCAATGCAAAGGTTCAGCGTGGGGTTATAGTCACCCTTTTCAATGGCATTTATAGTCTGCCTTGACACACCTACTGCCTCGGCAAGCGCCTGCTGGGACATATCCATAGCCGCCCTTGCGGATTTAAGCTTTAAATTTTTCGCCACTGTATCACCTCCGTGGTTGTTGAGATTATAATATCACACGTTTTACAATTTGTCAAGTATATTTTACAAAAAGATTTTATTATTTTACTTTTTGTAAGATAAGCAAGTGACACAAATCCGTTTGTGGACTTGATTTGACGAAGTAAAATATTTTTGAATAATTGTTGAAATTTCTGCGTAACAATGGTATAATTATTATATATTGCTTTATGAAAGGAATTGTTGAAATGATTGACAATATCAGTATCCTTGCAGGTAATACCTCTGCAAGTTCTTACCTTATAATTGTAATCGTAGCGGGTGTGCTTCTCGTGGGTGCGGCTGTTGCGGGAGTTGTTACAAAGAAAAAGAAAAAATAATCTCACCCACATTGATTAAAGGAGTGACGTTATGGACAACACATTACAGCTTAAATGCCCCAACTGCGGTGCTGCAATCGGATTCAATGCCGCAAGTCAGCTTTTTGTCTGCGAGTTCTGTAATTCGGATTTTACTGAGGCGGAGATAAATCTTGCCAACGGCAGAGAGGCTGAGCTCGGCAATGCTGAGGATATAAGTCCTGAGAAAGAGGAATACAATCCCGAAAACACTGAATTTGCCGAACACACAAATCTGTACTTATGCGAAAGCTGCGGTGCGGAAATTGTTGCTGATGAGAACACAGCGGCGACTTTCTGTCACTATTGCCACGGTACAGTTACTCTCAAAGGACGCGTAAGCGGTGCGCTTCAGCCTGAATTGATTATTCCCTTCAAGATTGACAAGGCGATGGCTGAAACTTCATTCAAGAACTGGTGCAAGAAAAAATGGTTCCTGCCGAAAAGTTTTTCCTCACAGGGACAGCTTGAAAAAATGGTCGGTTTGTATGTTCCGTTCTGGCTTGCTGACTGTGATGTTGACGCATCTGCTGAATATGATGCAAAGAAAATCCACAGCTATCGTTCTGGCGATTACCGTATTACAAATACAAAGGTTTATTCCGCAAGCCGTGCGGCAAAGATGACTTACAGAGGTATTCCTGCTGACGGTTCACGAAAGCTTGAGGACAGTCTTATGGATGCTGTTGAGCCTTTTGACTACAACGAATTTCTTCCGTTTTCAATGAATTATTTCAGCGGCTTCTATGCTGATAAGTACGACGTTGAAAAGAGCGAGGCAATCGTGCGTATCAAGCAGCGTATGACGGATGGTGCTATGCAGGTGCTTCGTCAGAGTGTGTCGGGCTATACGACAGTAAGCTGCAAGGGCAGCCGTCTGCGTATTATGAAGACAAAGTGGCATTATACAATGCTTCCTGTTTGGTTTATGACATATATTTACGGCGGTAAGAAATATTTCTTCGCCATCAATGGTCAGACGGGTAAGATTGCGGGTATTATCCCTGTTTCTGTAGGTAAGCTCATTTTTATGGCACTTTGCTTCATTCTCGGATTTACACTTATCGGTTTAATCGGAGGTGGACTTGTATAATGATTAAGAAGTTTATCTCTGTTACGGTTGCAGTTTTTGCAGCAATACTTACAACAATTGTACCTGCTTCCGCATGGTCGGCCGGTATCAACGATATGGCGGGACTTTATTCCGATGAAGAAATAGCACACCTTGAAGCACGTCAGGAGGAGGTTTCCGAGCTGACGGGCTGGAATATCGCGGTTGTTACAACAGATGTTGGCTTCGGTCTTGACGGCGTTGATGCGTGTGATTTTGCTGAACAATATTGCTACGACACCTTCGGCGATGATCCCGATTCAGTTGTATACCTTATTGACCTTGACTATCGCTGGATTTCTATGGACGGCGATTTGCTCAATTATTTCAATTCCTCACGTTTTGACACGATGATGGACACCTGTGAGGATTGCTACATGGATTACAAGGACGTTGAAAACCTTGAAATTTTCTACCACTACCTTGAATATTTCTACAACGAGGGAACTGTTGAATATGACCCGACAATCGGTGCATTGGGTGACGATTTTGAGGATGCTATCGAGTACTACGATGACGATGTCACTATTGACCTTACAATGATTTTCGGCGGTTTTATTGCAGGCTTAATAGGTGCGGCAATAAGCGTGGGAATTGTCCTTGCAAGATACAAGACACACCGTGCACCGTCAGCAAATTCCTATCTCAACAGGTCATCTGTAAATATGTATAACAATCAGGACTACTTTGTCCGTGAGTATACAACACGAACAAGAATTGAAAGCTCGTCCTCAGGCGGCGGAAGCAGAAGCGGAGGAAGCAGACGCTCCGGCGGACGAAGCCGCGGCGGCGGAGGACGAGGCGGAAGACGATAATTATACGCTGGTTTTTAACATTGTGAATGTTGAAAAGATGTTGAAAGAGTTGAAAAATATGTTGAAACAACGCATTTTCGGGGGTGAGTTTTCCACAGAAATGTATGTTTCCAACGTTTTCAACCGCTTTTTCAACATTTCGTATAATTATACGGTCAGTTTTTGACGCTTTACATCATAATGCTGAATTACGCCGAAAAAATTTGTTGATAAAAAGAATTGATTTTTTCGTGTGCATTTCAACGGCTTTTCACATAATTTACACAAAACGGGGTTATTATATAACTGTACTCAACGAGAGTACCAATCCCCCAAAGCTTTTATATGCAAGTCTGTTACCCCGCAGACTTGTCAGGTGAAAACCATATAAAAGATCGCCATAAGCTGTTTACCCCTACAGCTTATGGAAACCCCCAATAATCCTATATCATGATCTTCGGCTCTGTCCCTTACCCCTGGACAGAGCCACTTTCTTTTTGTGCAAATATACTTGAAATATGTCGGGAAATAAGTTATAATTAGTTTGATTAGTTATTAAAAAAGGAGCGAAGCTTTATGAATAAGGTTAAGGTTACTATCTGCGGTAAGGAATTCAGTCTGAAAACTGACGATGCACCAAGCTATTACATTGGTCTTGCCAAGAAGGTTGATACTGAAATTTACAGAATGGCAGCTTCTGCGGATAATGTTTCTGTTCAGTCGGCAGCTATCCTTGTAGCACTTCAGGCATTTGACGAGGCACAGAAGGCTAACGACAGCATTGACAATATCCGTACACAGATCAAGGAATACGTTGATGACGCTTGTCAGGCAAGACTTGAACGTGATGAAGCTGTGAAGAATGAAAAAGCTCTCCTTGCAAGAATTTCCGCTCTTGAAAATGAGCTTCAGATCAAGAAAATGAAGTCTGATATAGACGAACAGCTTACCCTCGACAGCGTGAAGAAATGAAAGGACTTTTAAATAAACCCGAGCTTCTTGCGCCTGCGGGAAGTATGGAAAGCGTTTATGCGGCGGTAAGATGCGGTGCTGATGCGATTTACGTGGGCGGTTCGAAGTTTTCCGCACGTGCAAATGCCACGAACTTTACCGATGAGGAGCTTTCACAGGCTGTCGCTTACTGTCATCTGCACGGGGTAAAGGTGTACCGTGCGATGAACACGATTGTGTTTGCCGAGGAAATGAAGGATTTTCTTGCGGCGGCAAAAAAATCGGCGGAGATGGGTGTTGACGGACTTATCGTGCAGGATATCGGTGCGGCAAGGCTTATCCGTGAAATGCTCCCCGATATGAAGCTTAACGCTTCCACACAGATGACAATTCACACCCCTGAGGGTGCGCGTCTTGCCAAGGAAATGGGATTTTCACGCGTTGTTGCGGCAAGAGAATTGTCACTTGAACAGCTGAAGGAAATGACCGTAGCCTTCAACTTGCCTAAATAAGTGTTTGGAATGAAACGATTATTGATAATGATAGGACTGGGCTGGGCTGCTTTGGCGGGT
>CALATN010000147.1 GCA_937891895.1 uncultured Clostridia bacterium | reverse complement strand
TACAGTGTGCGAAGCCATTGTTTACAGTGTGCGAAGCCATTGTTTACAGTGTGCGAAGCCATTGTTTACAGTGTGCGAAGCCATTGTTTACAGTGTGCGAAGCCATTGTTTACAGTGTGCGAAGCCATTGTTTACAGTGTGCGAAGCCATTGTTTACAGTGTGCGAAGCCATTGTTTACAGTGTGCGAAGCCATTGTTTACAGTGTGCGTAGCCATTGTTTACAGTGTGCGAAGCCATTGTTTACAGTGTGCGAAGCCATTGTTTACAGTGTGCGAAGCCATTGTTTACAGTGTGCGAAGCCATTGTTTACAGTGTGCGAAGCCATTGTTTACAGTGTGCGAAGCCATTGTTTACAGCGCAACGCATTGTTGCAATAAAAAGATACGACAGAACAAATCCAACCGAAAGGACCGTATCCAATTGTCAAACGCAAAATTTACTCCCGAAATGAAGGAAACGCATACCATACTTATCCCCGATATGCTTCCTATCCACTTCGGACTTATAATGGAAATCTTCCGTATCAACGGCTACAAAATGGAGCTGTTGACAACCTCCCACCGTAACGTTGTTGACGAGGGTCTGAAAAACGTACATAACGACACCTGTTACCCCGCACTGCTGGTAATCGGTCAGTTTATGGACGCGCTGAAAAGCGGCAAGTATGACCCCGACAAGACTGCGCTGATGATTTCCCAGACAGGCGGCGGCTGCCGTGCGTCAAACTATATTCATCTGCTGAGAAAGGCGCTTGACGCTGACTATCCGCAGATACCAGTGCTGTCAATCAATTTCAGCGGACTTGAAAAGGACAGCGGCTTCAAAATCACCGCAAAGATGTTCCTGCAGATGCTCTATGCAGTACTGTACGGCGATATGATGATGAGCCTTTACAACCAGTGCCGTGCGTACGAGGTCAATTTCGGCGACAGCAAAAAGGTGCTGGATAAATGGCAGGGGATTATTGCCAACCTTTTCCGCAAGGGCGGTTATATGAAAACAAAAAAGTATTACCGTGAAATGATGAAGGATTTTGCGGCAGTTGAACGCAAGAAGGAAAAGAAAATCCGCGTGGGTATCGTGGGCGAAATTTATGTAAAATATTCTCCGCTTGCAAACAATCACCTTGAGGATTTCCTTATTTCCGAGGGCTGTGAACCTGTTGTTCCTGCGTTTCTGGATTTCTGTATGTACTGCGCCGTGAACACGGTTAACGACGGTAAGATTTACAATTTCAGCAACAAGACAACAAAGATTTTCACTATCGCATATAAGCTTATCTACAAGCTTCAGCGGCAGATGATTGATATTTATAAGGAACACGGTGAGTTTGACCCGCCTCACGATTTTGAGGAGCTCCGTGCATACGCTGACAAGTATATGCATCAGGGCGTGAAGATGGGCGAGGGCTGGCTTATTCCTGCGGAAATGGCGGCGCTTGCGCACGGGGGAGTGGACAATATTATCTGTACACAGCCATTTGGCTGTCTGCCTAACCATATTGTTGCAAAGGGAATGTCCCGCGTTATCAAGGAAGCGTTCCCCAACGCAAATATCGTTGCAATCGACTATGACCCGGGTGCTACTAAAGTAAATCAGGAAAACCGTATCAAGCTTATGCTTGCAAATGCGAGAAAAGATATGTAACCAAGAGGAGCAACAGCTCCTCTTTTTGTTATCCGACAAATTATAATTTAGCGGGGAGATTGTGGGAACCCACTGGGGAAAACCTTTCTGAGGAAAGGTTATTCCCCAGACC
>CALATN010000146.1 GCA_937891895.1 uncultured Clostridia bacterium | reverse complement strand
CTCAAAGTGTACATAAACACATGTACTTTGAAATCACAGCTGAAACAAAGGTGGGTCAGCTTTTAAGCACCATTGCAAACTTTCAGTCACGAAACTGGGTTCCGACTATGACAATGACTCAGTTTGAGGAATATCAAAGAAATATTTATGATGACTTGTATTGCCTGCTTATCAAGCATTTCAAGCAGGCTTTTCCTCAATATTTTGATTTGAAAACATTACAAGAAAAATACAAGAAGGAGGGCTAAAAATGCCTAACATTTTAAAAGAAACCGCAAGAGGAATTGACATTATTCTGCTTGATGATGAGCTGTTCAGCAACCGTGAAATCTTCTTCACTGATGAAGTAAACACTACGTCTGCAACCTTGCTCTTGAAACAGCTTATGTACCTTGACCGTGCTGACGCTGGCAAGGAAATCACGCTCTACATAAACAGTCTTGGCGGCGATGTAATCAGCGGACTTGCTGTGTATGATTTCATTCGTTTGATAAAATCACCTGTGCGTACTGTTTGCACGGGAACTGCCGCAAGTATGGGTGCGATACTGTTCCTTGCAGGTGAGAAAAGAGTAATGCTTCCGCACACTCGACTTCTCATTCACGATCCGTCTTATGGTTCAAACGATATCGGCGGACAGAAGTCACACGAAATTCAGCAGCAGTTGGACAAGCTGAATGAAGTCCGTGAAACGCTTGCTAAAATTATTGCTGAAAAGACGGGAAAACGGCTTAAAGAGATTTACAAAGTTACTGCAACCGACACCTGTTTCAGTGCAGAAGAAGCGGTTGCGTTCGGGCTTGCAACAGAAATTTTAACGGAGGTTTGACTATGAAAAATGTGCGTTACATTGCAGATAATATTACAATTTCAAATGACACAAGACTTACTGGTTTAAACAACAATGACCTGATTATCGGTGCGTCGGGTGCAGGCAAAACTGGTGGTTACGTTATCCCGAATATTCAGAATATTACGGGCAGTATGGTTGTGTCCGATACTAAGGGTCGGCTTTGCAAGATGTTCAAGGCTGAACTTGAAGCAAAGGGGTACGATGTGTACACGCTTGACTTTGTTGACCCTTTGAACTCCTTCGGATACAATCCTTTTGACGGTATTCGACGTTACACTGACGGCAAGTTTCGTGAGCAGGATATTCTCACACTTGCAAATACCCTTATGCCGTGCTTGGACAGGATTGAGCCGTTCTGGGAGCAGGCTGCCGCAAGCTACATTGCGTTTCTGATTTCATACTGCTTGGAGGCACTTGTTCCCGAGGAGCACAATATGGTGGGACTTTGCAAGCTTCATCAGACCTTCATCAAGCCTGGCGGAGAGCTGTCCTTTATGGAGTGGGTTGAGCGAAATCCTGATACATTTGCAGCGAAAAAGTATCATAAGATTGAGTCGATAACAAAGGCTGATAGAACGTGGAGTTGCATTCTTGAGTTTGCAAACCGTGCCTTTGAGCCCTTTGAATTCAAAGAGGTATACCACATTTTCAAGAGTGATAATTACTTTGATATTTGCAGTTTGGGGAAGAAAAAGACGGTGCTGTTTCTGAACATCAGCGACACTGACCGCACCTTTGACCGCCTTGCCAACGTGTTCCACACGCAGGCTTTGCAGCTGCTCTGCTCGCTTGCTGACTCAAATACGGACGGCAGGCTGAAAATCCCTGTGCGGATTATTTTGGACGATTTTGCTTCGAGTGCTGTAATTCCTGATTTCGACAAGACGATTTCCATTATTCGCTCCCGTGAGATTTCGGTGAGTATCATTTTGCAGAGCCTTACGCAGCTTGAAACGCTGTACGCTCCGCCCGTTGCGACCACAATTATCAACAACTGCGACCACATTCTTTATCTCGGTTGTCAGGATATTCATACTGCTTCATACATCGGTCAGCGGCTTGGCAAGCTTCCTGAGTCGGTGCTTGCTATGCCGAGGAATTTGGCGGTACTGATTACGGGTGGTGAGATGGGCAAGGTTGTGAAAAAGATTTTGCCGTATAGCACGGTAAAATGATATGGCAGAAAAATACCCTGTGAAGATTGGTCTTCACAGGGTAGAATTTGATAGATAAAATTTATTGCAATAATCTTATTGTTTGTTTATCCGCATCAAGCTCTGCAGTAATACCAATAGGTATAGTCAGCATAGGTGCACAATGACTGAAATCACATTCCGCAAGGACGGGGTAATCAGGTTTATCCAAATAATCATAAATGAAATCATAATAGGTCATATCTGTTCCTTCATGGTTATATTGCCTGCACTTTCCAATGATAAGTCCTCCTATCACATCAAACACACCGCTTATTTTCAGCCTTGCCAGAGTGCTTTCTAAGCTGGAAGCCCATTCCTCTGTATCTTCTATGAAAAGTATATCACCGCATTTGATTTCAGGCATATATGGAGTACCCCATAAGTCTGACATCCTCCAGAAGTTTCCTCCTATAAGCCTACCAGTAACTTTGCCGCCGTGCTTTGTGATAATCTTGTTGGGTATCTGCTTTTCTTCTGTCAGTTCTTTTGTCCAGTCAATTACAACATCTGAATAATATTCAGGAAATGTGTATTCATAACTGTTTTCAAAATTTAAAACATCGCAAAGACTTTTCAACGCAATATCACGATATGGACTAAGCCTTGCATAGCTTGTAACAAAATTTGAGCCGTAATATGTTGGAATATTCGTTTTTGCATATAGTGCCATAAGCAATACAGTTACATCAGACATACCTACAACAGGCTTAGGATTTTTAGCATAATAATCATAGTCGATATACGGAAGCATTCCGTTAGTTACATTACCTCCTACACTTGCCATAAGAATATCCACTTCGGGGTCATAAAGCAGAGTGTTGAATTCATCAGCTCTTTCTTTTGGCGTTCCCGTGCGATAAGCATTAGCCTTGCCCCACAGCTTGCCGTGCTTGACATTAAAACCTTGCGATTTTATATATTTTTCAGCACGGGCTGCGGCATCAGGTGCTTCGTTTATAACGATATATGAAGGACTAAAAACACCTATGGTTGTTCCTTTATCTATTTTCAAAATTTCTATCTCCTTACGATATATGAATTAAGTTTATTATATCTAAACTCTGTATTAAAGTCAATAACTAAAACGGTAATCACCGTATGTACTGTTAATGTAAAAGCAGTGCCCGTGCACTGCCGAGTTTCTTCTAAAGA
>CALATN010000145.1 GCA_937891895.1 uncultured Clostridia bacterium | reverse complement strand
CTAAAACTGCAATCTGTATTATACCCGTAATAAGGTCAGTGCTGTATGCAAGCCTGTGTCCGATAGTAAGTGCAAAGCCAGCACAAAGGGTTGAGATACCGCTGCAAAGGCGGTAAATGATCAGCTGGTTGGACTCGTACTTCTCAAATCTGCTTTCCTGTTTGGCAAGCTTCAGCGAGTCGTAAGCAAGCGCGTCACCCGAACCCGATGAGAAGTTGTAGCTTAAAGCGTGAAAAGCGATTGACATACAAACCATAAAAAGGTTGCTTGATAAAATCATAATGATGTTGCCAATCATACGCATAATTGCGCTGACAATCAGCATTTTCTTTCTTCCGAACACGTCTGCAAGAACACCCGACGGAATTTCAAAAATCAGGCTTGTTATGTGGAACACGGTTTCGGCAATTCCGATTTCCACAAGGCTGTAGCCCCGTGCCGCAAGGATTGCGACCCACGCACCCGTAAGCGACAGATTGCCCAGCACGGACGATGTATATAATTTTGATAATTGCTTCTTAATTTTAAACATAAAAAAATCTCCTTAACTTAATTTTTCAATCGTTAAGAAGATAATGAACACCTATGTTAAGTTGGTCAGAAATGGTTAAATTTCAGCCTGTTTTGACCGTCCAACTTAAAAAAGGGCGCACTATCCCCATAGCAGGGAAAAATGAAGCCTTTTTTCAGTTGTACATTAATCATTTTCCAGAACATAAAATCAACCTCTGAATGTAATTGTTTCTGCGTACCTGCACATTATAACACGGCTTACACAATTTGTCAAGAAAAAACGGAAGTGCTTTAAGGCACTTCCGTATGGTACTCAATTATTCGCCGTCGTAAAGCTCATTAAGACGGTCAAGGAACATATTGCCGATCTTTTCGTATTCCTCATCGCTGTCAATTGTAACGAGAATTTCTTCATCGTTTTCATCATATTCAGCCTTGAGAACAACCAGCTCTGCGTCAGCTTCGAGTTCCTTTGTAGGATCTTCATAATAAGGTACGAGAGCGTAGTAACGTTCGCCGTCAACTTCGAGAGTGTCGAGCATTTCAAACTGCTGCTCAACGCCGTCCTCGTCTTCAAGAGTATAAAGGTTAGCAGCCATTTCCATATCGTTCATAGCAGAATCCTCCTAAAAAATATGATAGTGTCAGGGTTCCGAAGCACACGGCTGCAACACCCAACATATTTAATTGTACAACTTTTACGCATAAAAGTCAAGATAGAAAATAAACAAAAATAATACACAAACACTGTACAGTATTTTATGTTGAAACCTATTGACAATGCACAAAAGATGTGGTATATTATATTCAAGGAAAGAGAAAGACTAACAAAGGTTAGCACTCAATCCCAAAGAGTTGAAGCCGTATAGGTGGAGATAATGCAGATAATCTTCCGTTCCAGACTTACGGTAATTCAAAATTTTCTTGGAAAGGTTGGCGAGTCCGATGGCATCAGAACAGTTTATTTCACAGACAGTCCGCAGCGACTCGTTTGCAGCTATACTTTAAGAAAATAAGTTTAAACAGGGAAGTCTAAATGTAAAGCTATAAGCTTCACTTCCAATTATGATACGATTTGTATAAGATTTGAACTTAAAGTATATAACGGGCCGCATCACTAAGCAAAAGCTGTAGGGAGTGCGGTATTTTTGTACCCTGATACCCGAAGGCAAGCGAAGGTCAATGCGGGGTGTCTGTCAGTCAGAAGTACCCGATGGGTTTTAAATAAAACGCTGCAGAAAAATCTGATTAAAAAGGTGAATCCGATGGAAAGATAAGCGTCAGAGATATTTCAGAAAGAAGTGATGTCTATGACAGCAAGATTAATAGTAGGTTTCAATAATCGTGTAATCTGAATTGAATGGAGTGAGACCACCAAAGCAGTTAATTTCACCTTGACCCAAATCTTAATGAAATGAAGGGATGTATATGAAATATACATATCACGATCTGAATATTTGATTACTAACGTAAGGGAGTGAGTCCGACAGGACAGGTAAGGCGGCTATAAGCCGATTTCAGATAAAATAAATTAAGAATTTGAGTGATTTATATGGTAATCAGAATGACTTTATCCCATAAAATCTGAGAATACAGGAGTGAGTCCGATGTCATAAACTGAGGCGTATGCCTTCACCGTTAAAATAATTCCGATAGGAGATGGCGGCAAAATGGTAATATTTATGCTGAATCGAAAGGAATATGAATTTTAAGGAGTGAGTCCAATGGCATAAGTCCATTCTCGATAATGAAATTCCAAACAGGAGATGAATATCATATGTGGTGATTCACATAATCTCAAAGGAATATGAATTTCAGGGAGTGAGTCCGATGGCTTGAAAGATATCCGCAATAATCTGAAAAGGAGCGGTGTCTATGAAAAAAATGTATCTGAGTAAACTTAAAATCTGAAAAAATGGAGTGAGACCACCAGAACATTTAGCCTAACTTAATATATATCAGGAACTGTCAGGTCGGCAGTTCCTTTTTATTTTTGGTAAAGATTTGTAAAAATGCTTGCTTTTGGAGTGAATTTGTGCAATAATAGTTTTTGTAGTAAATTTGAAAGGAACTGAAATATGAGTTTTTTTGCAAAGGCAAAGGATAGTATTATCCTTGCGCTCAAAGGTATTGTAATTGGCATTGGCAACGCTATCCCCGGAGTAAGCGGCGGAACAATTGCTGTTGTAATGAAAGTTTATGACCGACTTATCGGATCAATTACAATCAATATAAAAAAGCTGTTCAAGAATATGCCGTTTCTCATTCCTGTGGGAATAGGTATGGTAATCGGTATTTTTCTGACATCAGTTGCTTTGGAGCAGCTTTTTGAAAACTATAATGTACCCACACAGCTTACATTTCTCGGACTTATCGTGGGAAGTCTGCCGCTTGTGTTTGTAGAGTGCAAAAAGGAACAGAAGAAAATCCGTCCCGTAAATCTTATTCCATTTATGATCGGATTGGCATTTATGTTGTTTCTTCTCTTTGCTGGTGACGGTGAGCCTATGTTCAAGGGCGGTGCACTTAACTTCAGAGATGTTGTGCTTTATATCATTATGGGCTTCATTGCGGCGGTAACAATGATTATCCCCGGTGTAAGCGGCTCAATGGTAATGAAGATTTTCGGCGCGTATGACTCGGTGATTACAGCTGTTGCAAATCTGGAAATTCCTGTTCTTATCTGTTTTGGAGCAGGTGCGGTAATCGGTGTTTTTGTTGCGGCAAAGGTTATCGACGTGCTGATAAAGAAGTACCGTCAGGGTGTCTACTGCCTGATTATCGGACTGATTGTGGGCTCCGTGCCGCATATTTTCCCTGCGGAATTCCGCTTCAATGCACAGGGAATAATCGGAATAATCCTGTTCTTTGCGGGCGCGGCTGTTCCGCTTCTTATGGAAAATCCGTTCAAGAAAAAGGACAAGGAAACTGTAGAATAAGTCTACCTGACCCGAGAAGAAAAATACTTCTTTCTGGGTCATTTTTATTGCGGAAATCCTTGCTAAATTTCTGGAAATGTGATATAATAAAAAAGCTGTTTTGCAATTGATTCAGCACGGCATTTTTTACTCAAAGGAGAGATTTTTTTGAACATTAACGAAACTCTTGCCAAAGAATTCAAGCTCCGTCAGGAGCAGATTGACAACACCGTTTCCCTTATCGACGACGGCAAAACAATTCCGTTTATTGCACGTTATCGTAAGGAACTGACAGGCTCACTGGATGATCAGGTGCTCCGTGAAATCTTTGACAGGCTTACATATCTGCGCAACCTTGAAAAGCGTAAGGAGGAAATCACCTCCGCAATTACTGAGCAGGAAAAGATGACAGACGAGATTGCTGCTGCTATCGAAAAGGCAATGACTCTCGTTGAGGTTGAGGACATTTACCGTCCATTCAAGCCAAAGAGAAAAACTCGTGCTTCCGTCGCTATCGCAAAAGGATTGCAACCGCTTGCTGACTATATTTTTGGTCAAAAAGCCCATCAAGATTTGAATGAATACGCAAAAACATTCATTAATGAAGAAGTTGCAAACGAAGAAGAAGCAATCAATGGTGCAAAAGACATTATCGCAGAAATGATATCCGACAATGCAGAAATGCGTAAGCAGTTGAGAAAGT
>CALATN010000144.1 GCA_937891895.1 uncultured Clostridia bacterium | reverse complement strand
AGTATTAAATTAAAGTTAAATGGCGGAGAGGGTGGGATTCGAACCCACGGTACGTTGCCGTATCACTGGTTTTCAAGACCAGCTCCTTAAACCACTCGGACACCTCTCCAAGAAGCCGCCTATTATCCAGCGACTTATATATTTTACCACACAACATTAAATTTGTCAATACTTAATCTGAATTTTTTTATAACTTTTTTGAACGTGCAAATTCAATAAGTATTTCACGCTTGTTTTCAAGCTTTTCATCAATGACATTATCCAGCATCAAATCAAGTATGTTGCCGACTTCCTTTCCCGAAAAGCCTAAATCAAGCATATCATTTCCGTCAACAGCGAGATCAGTAACTTTCAGACACTGATTTTGCAGCATAATCTCATATCCCTTGACCTGCATAGCATCAACCGTCTGAACGCGTTCAAAACAGAAGCTTTGCTTTGCACGGTTATCTCCGCGCATAACCTCCAGCAGAAGAGGGAAAAGTTCCTCACCAACAGTTGCAATGAGTCTGCGTACAACCTTGTAGTCATCAACAGGTGTAGCATAATGATACTTGATAAGTGTGCATACATTCTCAATTGTTTCATTGGAAAAATGTAAATCACGCAGAATAACTTCCGCAAGCTCAGCACTCTGCTTTTCATGATTGAAAAAGTGTCCGTTTCCCTCATCATCGAGACGGAAGCAAAGTGGTTTTGCAATATCGTGAAGCATAAGCGCAAGACGTACATAAGGCAAAGGCTTTGAGTGCTCAATTGCTTCAGCGGTATGTGTCCATACATCGTAGATATGATAGCGATTATGCTGATTAAAGCCTATACAAGGCCCTATTTCGGGAATGATTACTTCGAATACATCAGCAAATTCGGTAAGTATATTACGTGGTGCAATACCATTAAGAAGCAGTTCAAGCTCCTTTGCAATTCTTTCCTTTGAAATGTTGACAAGCAAATGCTTCATATCGTGAATTGCAAGTGCAGTTGTTTTTTCAATTTCAAATCCAAGTTGAGAAGAAAATCTCAGTGCACGCATAATCCTGAGTGCATCCTCATTGAATCGGACAGACGGTTCACCAACACAGGCAATCCTGCGGTTGAACAAATCTTTTTGTGCACCGAAACTGTCAATTAGTCCTGTTCGCGGATTATATGCCATAGCATTTATAGTAAAATCACGTCTTGAAAGGTCGTCAACAATATCTGTAGAAAACTCCACATCCTTAGGATGTCTGTTATCTTCATAAGCACCGTCAATTCTGAAGGTTGTAACTTCAATGTTTTCACC
Source organism: uncultured Clostridia bacterium (assembly GCA_937891895.1). GTDB lineage: Bacteria > Bacillota > Clostridia > Oscillospirales > Ruminococcaceae > RGIG8773. The sequence goes on along the minus strand of CALATN010000144.1, from coordinate 9,558 downwards.
GTTTACAACAACCGTAACCGTACCGTGCCTGATACCTGTATCAATGGTCTTGTATCCGTAAAGGCATTTTTTTACTTCGTGCGGGGCAGCAGAAGTTGCGATGTCATAGTCATTTGGCTTCTTGCCAAGAATAGAATCGCGAACGCAGCCGCCGACAATATATGCTTCAAAGCCGTTATATTCAAGTTTATCGATAACCATACTGACGCTTTGAGGGAGATAAAAATCCATAACATCGCTCCTTTCTATTTTTGTGAAATATATTATATCACATAAAGGGCTGATTTTCAATATGTTTTTTATGCAAAATATACACATTTTTTATACCAGAAATTCCATAGCATTAAAATTGATATGTTACATATAATACTTTTACCGCAATAAACAGCGGTGAATCCGCAAGAAAAATCAAACCTCGGATGTAGGGAATGTCCTGTGTCTGCGGTTCCATTTTCTGAAAAAAGGAGAAATAAAAATGAAGAATCCATCTATTAAGTGCAATGTAACATCCTGTAAGTACAATATGGACAGCGAACACTACTGCACACTTGACTGCATTCAGGTTGGCACACACGAAAAGAACCCAACAGTTCCTGAATGTACAGACTGTATGTCTTTTGTTAAGAAGCAGGGCTGCTGTTAATTGAAATTAAAGGGTACCGATATTGTTCGGTACCCTTATTTCTTGTTGACATTGTTGTGGTAATATGTTAAAATTGTATTGACAATGTTTGTCATAAAAAATGTAAAGGTGGTTATGGTTATGGATTTTATTCTCGAACATCTTGGAGTAATAGGAATAATCGTTGCTGTAATTGCAGTTCTTGCAATCATTGCATCAGGTTATGTCAAGGCTCCGCCCGATAAGGCGTATATCATTTCGGGTATCGGAAAAAAAGCAAGAGTTGTTATCGGTAAGGCTTCTGTAAAGATTCCATTCTTTGAACGTCTTGATAAGCTGGATTTGAGTCTTATGTCAGTTGACGTAAAAACAGCTTCCGCCGTTCCTACAGCAGACTACATCAATATTATGGTTGACGCTGTCGTAAACGTAAAGGTTTCTCTCAGCGAAGACGGTATTGAACTTGCACAGCAGAACTTCCTTAACCGTGAAAAAGCATACATAATTACAGTTGCAAGAGAAGTTCTTGAAGGTAATATGCGTGAAATCGTTGGTACAATGGAGCTTCGTGATATGGTTTCCAACCGTCAGCAGTTTGCCGACAGAGTTAAGGAAAACGCTGCTCCTGACCTTGCAAAAATGGGTCTTGATGTTGTATCCTTCAATGTGCAGAACTTCACTGACTCTCAGGGAGTAATCGACAACCTCGGTATCGACAACATTTCCAAAATTCAGAAGGACGCTTCTATCGCTAAGGCTAACGCTGAACGTGACGTTGCAGTTGCACAGGCTGAGGCTGATAAACAGGCTAACGATGCAAAAATTGCCGCTAACCTTGAAATTGCACAGAAAAACAACGACTTGGCAATCAAGAAAGCTGAACTCAAGAAAATGTCCGATATCAAGCAGGCTGAAGCAGATGCCGCTTATCGTATTCAGGAAGAGGAACAGCGTAAGCAGATTGAAATTACAACTGCTAACGCTAATATCGCTCGTCAGGAAAAGGAAGTTGAGCTTGAAACTCAGAAAATCGCAATTCAGGAACGTCGTCTTGACGCTGAAGTAAGAAAGCAGGCTGAAGCTAAGAAGTTTGAACAGCAGCAGCGTGCCGATGCTGACCTCTATACACGTCAGAAGGAAGCTGAGGCTAAGAAGTACGAAGATATCCAGAATGCGGAAGCTGAGCTTGCAGTTCAGCAGCGTGATGCTGAAGCCCTCTACTATCGTGCAGAGCAGGAAGCTAAGGCACAGCGTGCAAAGGCTGAAGCTGCAAAGTTTGCAGCTGAGCAGGAGGCTGAAGGTATCCGTGCAAAGGGTATCGCCGAAGCCGAAGCTGTAAGAGCAAAAGCACTCGCCGAAGCGGAAGGTCTTGACAAGAAGGCTGAGGCTATGCAGAAGATGCAGGAAGCCGCTATTCTCCAGATGTACTTCGAAAAGCTCCCCGATATCGCAAAGGCTGTTGCAGAGCCACTTTCCAATATCGACTCCATTACAATGTATGGTGACGGAAATACAGCAAAAATGGTTGAGGACATCACAACCTCAACAACACAGATTTCCAGCGGTCTCCTTGACGGAATGGGAATTTCTCTCAAGGACCTCGTAGGGGGCGTCCTTACAGGCAGAGCAATCGGCGCAGGTATAGGTGCAGCTGAAAATGCAGAAAAAGAGCTTGTAACATCAGGCAAAAAGTAAAACCAAAGGGTACCAACGTTTCGGTTGGTACCCTTAATTTTTTTATTCAATGAAAGCAAATCTCGGCTTAACATTGCCGTGGTCATCAACATCTTCAAGGAACATCTTGAGAGGTCTTACCCAAACCGTAGGCTTGTCGTAAATCTGCATATAAACAACCATATCTTCAAGAGTTTCGCTGTCCTTCGCAACATTCAGCACAACATAATCTCCGCCCTTGAAATGCTTGTAATGACCGCCGAGAACGATTTTTCTTCCCTCAGGCACACCAATTCCTACAACACCATTGTTCTTTGGAGCAGGTTCTTCCTTTACCTCAACAACAGGGGCAGGAGCAGGCTCAGCAGGTGCTTCAATATTAACCTCAATAACCTCAGGTTCAGGAATTTCAACAGTCTTGCTTCCGTCAGCAATAATCATCGACTTGTTCTTCGGTACGCAGATTTCAGCGTTGCCGCCGTTGAATGTCTTGCCTGTAAGCAGGTCAACAAGCTTGCCATATTTCGTGTTGAAACGGAATGTGTAGTCACCATCGCTGACATTCAGCAGAACGTAAACCTCCTCGCCGTCCTTTTCACGCTTGAAAGAGAAGGTCTGATTGCGAAGCTCCATTTTGGAGTAACCGCCAGTCTGAATTGCAGGGGAGGAAAGTCTTATCGCACCCAGCGCAGAAATATGTTTCAGAAGTTCATCATTTCTGTCAGGAATATTGTTCAGGTCAAGACAAGGTCTTACGGGCAAATCAGCCTCTGCACCGTGTCCCTTTGCCCCATAAATACCAAATTCGCTTCCGTAGTAAATCGACGGAACGCCGTACATACCATACATCATTGTATAACAGCATTCAACCCTCGCAGGGTCTTTAAGCACCGACATAAGACGTGAAACATCGTGATTGTCAAGGAAGTTGTACATATAAAGATTGCCGTACTGACCATTCTGATAGTCAATCGAGTGAGCAATCTCAAAATAGTTGCGGTCATTGTGGGAAGAGTAAATTCCCTTGTAGCACTGATAGTTTGTTACGCAGTCAAACATTTCAGGGTTAGCCCAGTGATTGTACTGACCATGAATAATTTCACCCATAAGCCAGAAGTCAGGACGCATACCGCGTGTCAACGTGTGAATACGTCTGATAAAATCATCAGTAAGACAATCAGCTGCATCAAAACGAATACCGTCAATGCTCCATTTTTCGATCCACATTTTTACAGCACCAAAAAGATGTTCAACAACCTCGTTGTTGTAAAGATTAAGCTTTACAAGGTTGTAGCAACCGTTCCAGCCATCATAAGAGAAGTTGTCGCCGTAAGGGGAGCGACCGCCGAAATTAACACCAGAGAACCAGTCCTTGTAGCGTGAATTCTGACCGTTCTGTTGTAAATCCTTGAACGCAAAATGATCTCTGCCGACGTGGTTGAAAACGCCGTCCAGAATAACACGGATACCATTTTTATGCAGTTCCTCACAAACTTTGCCGAATTCTTCATTAGTGCCAAGACGCTTGTCAATTGTGTAGTAATCGGTCGTGTCATAGCCATGCTCAAAGGACTCAAAAACAGGTCCGAAGTAAACCGCATTCATATTCATACTTTTGAGGTGCGGAATCCATTCAATAACCTTTAAAATTCTGCCGTTATTAAGGTCTTTAGCTTCTGAGCGAAAGCGTTCACAACCGCAGAAACCAAGAGGGTAAATGTGATAAATGTTGCTTTTTTCAATCCAATGAGACATAGTAAAACTCCTTTTCAGTTTGTATAAATCTATTTGATTATATCATAAATATAATATTGTATCAAGTGTTTGAAGCAATTTTCAACAAATTCGTACTATTTTTAACGGTCCAATATGTTAAATATGTATAAAATGGCGCATAATAAAATTTTATGAAACATCTTGCAATTTGATTTGAAAAATTGTATAATATAAGTTAGATATGTCGGCTTGCCGATTATTATGCATCATTTGCCGCCGTAAATGACTGCTTTTATTTCAACGGCGGGGATAAGGAGTATTATTATGATTAAGGAATTTGCTGCAAATACTGTTGCTAAAGCTAAAGAAGAGGTTTCTGTTTCAAATGGTGTTATCGTACTTATCGCTGTTGTTGCATTTATTGTAGGACTTGTTATCGGTATCGTTTGCACAGCTAATGCCAAGTCAAAGAAGGCTAAGAAGAACACCTTCAACGCAAATGAATATGCAAGAGACCTTGATTTCGACTATGACGATGACTATGATGACGAGGAATACGCATTCTGATTAAATAATATACAGTAAAGGATTTTCAAAGATATGAAGCTTGGTATGGTTGGTCTCCCTAACGTGGGAAAGAGTACACTTTTTAACGCACTTACAAATGCAGGCGCTGAGTCTGCAAACTATCCGTTCTGCACAATCGAGCCTAATGTGGGTATCGTTTCTGTTCCTGATGAAAGACTCGATAAGCTGAAGGAAATGTATAACCCCGATAAATTCACCCCCGCAACCCTGGAATTTGTTGATATTGCAGGTCTTGTAAAGGGTGCGTCAAAGGGTGAAGGACTTGGCAACAAGTTCCTTGCAAATATCCGTGAGGTTGACGCTATCGTTCACGTTGTACGTTGTTTCGAGGATATCGATATTATCCACGTTGACGGCGAAATCAACCCTGAACGTGATATAGAAACAATTGACCTCGAACTTATCTTCTCCGATATCGAAATGGTTGACCGTCGTATCGACAGAGCAAAGAAAGCTGCAAAGGGCGACAAGAAGTTCCTTGCAGAAGTAGAGTTCCTGGAAGCGCTTAAACAGCACCTTGAAGAAGGACATTCCGCACGTTCCTTCGACTTTACAGAGGAGCAGGCAGAGCTTATCAAAACAACTCCGCTTCTCTCTGCAAAGCCTGTTATCTACGCAGCAAACCTCTGCGAGGACGACTTCAAGAACAACATCGAAACTTCCGTCCACTATAAAAAGGTGTGCGAAATTGCAAAGCGTGAGAACGCGGCTGTTCTCCCAATCTGTGCACAGCTTGAAGCTGAAATTTCCGATATGAGCGACGAGGATAAGGAAATGTTCCTTTCCGAACTTGGACTCGAAGTTTCAGGTCTTGACAGAATTATCAAGGAAGGCTACGCACTTCTCGGACTTATTTCCTACCTCACAGCAGGACAGCCCGAAGTAAGAGCATGGACAATTACAAAGGGAACAAAAGCACCACAGGCGGCAGGTAAAATCCATACCGACTTTGAAAGAGGCTTTATCCGTGCCGAGGTTGTCAGCTTCGATGACCTTATGGAGTGCGGCTCACTCAATGCCGCAAAGGAAAAGGGTCTTGTCCGTTCCGAGGGTAAGGAGTACGTAATGAATGACGGTGACGTTGTTCTGTTCAGATTTAATGTATGATTTTTGAGGGCGGATTTTTCCGCCCTTTGTTTTTAGGAGTGACAATATTACTGATGAACAGAAATTATTTTATGAAGAATTAAGAAAAATACAAGATTTTGCTGTAGGCTTTATAATGGCTCAAAAGGACAAGTATTCATCTACCGAGGAAATGCTTGAAGACATTACATATGATATGACTTATATGTTTTGTGAACTGATTGATGGTTATAGAAATAATGAAATTAAATATGATCTTGTAAACATAAAGAACGATAATCTTGTTAATGATAATATTGAATTGCACGATTGGTGTGAAGCATTCTTGAGATATAAAGAAGCAAAAAACAAATAGGTATAGGGCAAAAATAAATTTCTAACTCCACACTCCACATGTCAAACTCTATTAAGTTCACAAATTAGTAATTGACAAACAGAAAAATATATGTTAAATTATTCTTATGGAAACGATTACTTTTATATAGAAATTGTTATTTTCTGACGAAAGGTTGTATGAAAAATGAGCGAGAAGATTTACGGTATCCATATGGGCGCTGCAAAGTGCGCTGTTGACCTTGGCGACGGCTCCGAAAGAGGCGAGTACGTTAATCAGGACTATATCCTCCACGCCCTGGGCAGACCACACAGAAGTATCAGCCTTATGTACTGCTACTACCCACTCGATAAGGAATGGCCCGGAAGAATTTCCGAGGTAATGAAGGACGCCGAAGTTTCCTTCCAGTGGGACTACCCATATGATGACTACTTTACATACAAGGGCGGCCTTAACGGTACAACCGATGACGAGCCTTTCACCTATATGAGAGATGTCCGCCGTCACGGTCAGGACGTTACCCTCACACTTACCGTTGACCCTAACGTGTCTGACGAGCACCTCATCGCAATCGCAAAGGATTTGCGTCCTTTCGGCAGACTGCTTCTCCGTATCAACCATGAAGCAACAGGCGATTGGTTCTCATTCACAAAGCGTACAACCTATCAGGGCGTTGCTGATTTCTTTGTTCGTTTCAGCAAGATTATTCACGAGTACGCTCCTAACGTTAAGACGATTATCTGTATCGGTGGTGTTGAGCACCCTGAAAACGGACATGAAATCGAAAAGGAAAAGGAATTTGCTCAGTGTATTCCTGAAGCTGATATCTGGTCTGTTGACAAGTATATGGCTCTCCACTGGGGCTGGCCATTTGACGTTGCATTAAAGGGCGGAAACAGTTTCTCCAGAAGCAAGGTAAGAGATACCTACAACCTCACAAAGCTCAGCTTTGAAAGATATAAGGAGCTTAACGGCGGCGTAGCAAAACCAATGGTAATGTCCGAATTCAACGCTGACGGTGATGTAACAGGTGCTTATGACCAGGCTATGATGGTTAAGGAATTCTGCGATATTATGGAAGAAGAGAACGCAGACTGGTTCAGCGGCTTTACATTCTATCAGTTCCGTGATAGAGGACGTCTCGGCCTTGAAATTCAGGACCCTAACAACGCTGATGTTGGTATTCCACAGCCAGTTATGCAGACTTATAAGGAAATTATCCACAGCGAGCGTTTCCTCCCTAAAATGGAGCAGGGTGCTGAAATTGTACTTCCTGTAACACTCCGTTGGGGCGGTGCAGAGGACGCAGAAGGTCTTGCAATTCCAATGCATTTTGACAGTAATCCACATTTCTGCGAGCTCTATTTCGACGAAGACGACGATAGCAACTATATGATGGAAATCAACGGCAGATGGTTCTATAAGTCACCTGAAGCAAAGTGCATCGACCTTATGAGTGCATTCTATGAGAAGCCTCTTAACGGAGCTTGCGATATGACTCTCAAGCTTTTCGCACCTCCTGCAAGCGGCGAAAACGACCCATCACAGGGTGATGATTGGGCAGAAAACTACTACTACACAGTCAAGAAGCTTCCAAAAATCAGACTCGAATTTGAACCTGTTGTTCTTTAATAATTTTGCGGCAAGGATATTTGATTATCCTTGCCGTTTTTTACTAAAAAAAGTTTGTCAGGGTATTGAAATAAACGGAAAATAATGCTACAATAATAATATATGTTTACCGAAAGGAATGGTCTGATAAATGGACTTTGTATATAGAATGAGTTCACTGATACGAAGCATTCTCCCAATCGGCTTCTGGGATGTGCTTGATATTGCAGTGCTTTCCGTGCTGATTTATAAGGGCTTTACTTTTGTTAAGGAAACCCGTGCAGGCGGACTTATCAGGGGTATTATCGTAATTTTTATTGCCTATTTTATAATGGATGCTGTCGGAATGAAAGCGATGGCATACCTTATCAATCGTGTTTTTGATATCGGTTTGCTGGCAATCGTTGTTCTCTTTCAGCCTGAACTTCGTCGTTCTCTTGAAAAAATGGGTCATTCCAGAGTTTCAAAGCTACCTATGTTTTCTTCGCTTACGGCAGAAACGGGTGATGCTTTGGCGCAGAAATGGAATATTGCTATTGATGCAATCTGTGAAGCCTGCGAGGATTTATCTTCTACAACAACAGGCGCACTTATCGTAATTGAACGTGAATCGAAGCTTGGTGAACAGATTGATACGGGTACGGTTCTTAATGCTGCACCATCAAAGGAGATTTTCGGCAACATTTTCTATCCTAAAACACCCCTCCACGATGGCGCTGTAATAATGCGTGACGGAATGATTCTTGCAGCAGCATGTTTCCTTCCAAAGCCACAGAAGGAAGAAACAATCAATAAGGCACTCGGCTCAAGACACCGTGCCGCAATCGGTATGAGTGAGAACTCCGATGCACTTGTAATAGTTGTTTCTGAAGAAACAGGCACAATCTCTATTGCTGAAAACGGAAACCTTGAAAGACCTCTTACAAGAGATTCTCTTAAAAAGATTTTAAGAACAAAGCTTCTTCCCGAAAAACCGCAGAAAAGTTCCAAAACACCTAAAAATAATAACGATAATGGTGAAAAGAAAGAACATAATGGTTTGTTCAGAAAAAAGAAATTTACAGATAAAATCTGATTGGAGGATATATCAGTAAAATGAACCTTTTTGATGCAATAAAAAATACACTGAAAAAAATAAGCAATTTCTTTTCACGGCTGTTTGAAAAAGATGTTGTTGTAAAAATCACCTCAATAATTGCGGCCATAGCAATCTGGTTTGTTATTTCGGTAAGTGAATATCCGATAATAAATGAGGTTGTATATAATGTTCCTATTAAAATTGCCCTTGAAGGAACTTATGCTGAGGCAAGTGGATATCAGGCTATGTCTCAATCTGTAGAAACTGTAACAGTATATCTCACAGGTAACCGCGGAGAATTGGGTAATATCAGTACAGAGGACTTACAGGCAATTGCTTCTGCTGAAAATGTTATGTATGCAATGGAGTATAATCTGCCGCTTGAAATTGAAAGTCTTTCAAACAAGGAGTTTGAAGTAACAAAAATTGATCCGCCTATTGTAAGCGTATCTTTTGATAAGATAATAACAAAGGAAATAGCGGTTATTTCTGAAATTTCAGGTGTAAATGCAGCAGACGGATACATTATGGGCGATTCCGAAAATATAGCTGTTGTCCCGAACAAGGTAAGCGTGACAGGTCCGGCAACGATGGTTAATGAAGTTACTCACGCTTCTGTTGTAATACGTGAGGATACGGTTCTTACAAGTACAACTGATTTTAAAACAAATACAATTAAGCTTTATAATAATTCAACTGAAATAGTTGACGAAGGTGAAATGCTTTCGTATAACAAATCTGATTTTACAGTTCATATTCCTGTCTATGCGAAGCAGACTGTTAAGCTTGATGTTCGTATAACAAATGCTCCTTCAAGTTTTAATGCTGAAAAATTCAAGGAGAAACTGG
>CALATN010000143.1 GCA_937891895.1 uncultured Clostridia bacterium | reverse complement strand
TTTCGCTCTCTGCGGAGAGCGATTTAGGGGCGTTGCCCCTAAAAACCCTACCAAAAGGGACACAGTCCCCTTTGGAAACCCATTGCTTTTTTTACGAATTAAACCAGCCCTGTTGTTTCATCAATTCCCATCATAATATTCATACACTGCACAGCTGCGCCGCTTGCACCCTTACCAAGATTGTCAAGACGTGAACAAAGCAGTACGTGGTCGTCGTTGCCGAAAACGAAAATCTGCATAAGGTTTGTATCCTTCAAGGTATTAGCTGCAAGGAAGCCGTCCTGAAGAACGCCCTCGCCCATAAACGGCATTACCTTTACAAAATTCTGTCCCTCGTAGTGCTTAGCCATAACCTCCCATACGTGCTGTGCAGAGGTTTTCTTCGCCATTGCACGGAGGTGAAGCGGAATGGAAACAACCATACCGTTGTAATAGTTGTCAACGATAGGATTGAAAATAGGCGGATAGGAAAGTCCCGAAATCGCCATCATTTCCTTGATATGCTTATGTGTCTTGCCCATTGAATACTGTCTTGGGGAGTTGTACTCGTCAGGCTTGTTGTCGCCCTCATAAACAGCGATAGCCTTCTTGCCTGCGCCGCTGTAGCCTGAAACTGCGTGACAAATGATTGGGTGGTAAGGTGCAATAAGCCCCTCCTGCACAATTGGATAAAGTGCCGCATTGAAGCCGCTTGCATAACAGCCCGGGACAGCTACTCTGTTGGAAGAAGCAATCTTGTCCCTGTGAGCCTGTGAAAGCTCAGGCAGACCGTATGCCCACGCAGGATTTGTTCTGTGAGCTGTTGAAGCGTCGATAATTCTTGTATTCTTGTTTTCAACCAGTGAAACCGACTCGATAGCCGCCGCATCAGGCAGGCAGAGGAAAGTGAAATCCGACTCATTTATAAGACGCTTTCTCTCCAGTGCACTCTTTCTTAAATCCTCGTCAATTTTAAGTATTTCGACATCTGTTCTGTCCTTGAATCGCTCAATAATTTTAAGTCCTGTAGTGCCTTCCTGACCGTCTATAAAAATCTTATATGCCATTTCAATTCTTTCCTTTCGTTATTGTCGTTATTATTATGTGTATCCCATTATAAAAGCCACTTGTTAAATTTAATTATATATTCTATATACAGATTGTTAATTTATGCAATTATACATCAATATTCTGTATATTTTTTATTTTATGCAATTGTGCGGCGAATATATTCAATCTGAGCCTTAACAGATTCAGGTGCAGGACCGCCGGGTACCTTTCTCATATTAACACAGGTTTCAAGGCTGATTGCCTCGTAAACGTCCTCCTCAAAGGTGTCGCAGAGTGCCTTGTATTCAGCGAGAGGAAGTTCCTCAAGTGTTGTGCCCTTTTCGATACAGGTTGCAACGAGTGTACCTGTAATCTTGTATGCGTCACGGAAAGGAAGTCCCTTCTTAACGAGGTAGTCAGCACAGTCTGTAGCGTTGATGAAGCCCTTTGCAGCAGCCGCACGCATATTCTCACGGTTTACACGCATTGTCGCAAGCATAGGAATAAATGTTGTGATACAAAGCTTTACTGTATCGATTGCGTCGAAAATAGCTTCCTTGTCCTCCTGCATATCCTTATTATACGCAAGTGAGAGGCCTTTCATCATAACAAGAAGTGTGTTCAGGTCACCGTAAACACGTCCTGTCTTGCCGCGAATAAGCTCTGTGATATCAGGGTTTTTCTTCTGCGGCATGATTGATGAGCCTGTTGAGTAAGCATCGTCAAGCTCGATGAATTTGAATTCCCAGGAGCACCACATAACGATTTCCTCGGAGAAACGGGAAAGGTGCATCATAAGAATAGAAAGTGCCGAGCAAAGCTCGATGCAGAAATCTCTGTCGGAAACACCGTCAAGGCTGTTCTGTGTAATGTCGTCAAAGCCGAGAAGTGCAGAAACCTGACGTCTGTCGATAGGGTATGTTGTGGAAGCAAGTGCGCCGCTTCCAAGTGGCATATAATTCATTCTCTTGTATGTATCAAAAATTCTGCCAAGGTCACGTACAAGCATATTTGCGTAAGCCATAAGGTGGTGCGCAAAAGTAATAGGCTGTGCACGCTGGAGATGTGTATAACCCGGCATAACAGTATTGAGGTTATCCTCAGCAAGTGTACAGATAGTTTCAATAAGCTCTCTCACCATTGGCACGATTTCCATAATCTCGTCCTTGAGGTACATTCTTATATCAAGCGCAACCTGGTCGTTACGGCTTCTTGCTGTGTGAAGTCTTTTGCCTGTTCCGCCAAGTCTTTCAGTAAGCACCTGCTCAACAAACATATGAATATCCTCAGCATTCGGGTCAAACATAAGCTTGCCGCTGTCGATATCATTGAGGATACCTGTCAGACCCTCAACAATCTTCTCACTTTCGCTCTTGTCGATGATACCCGTGTCGCCAAGCATTGTAGCGTGCGCAATCGAGCCGCGGATATCCTGCTTATACATTCTTGCGTCAAAGGAAATTGACGAGTTGAAGTCATTTACACGCTTGTCAAGCTCCTTTGAGAAGCGTCCTGCCCACATTTTATCTGCCATAGTAGTAATTCTCCTTTATCATTATTCAGCTTTTCTGAAATCAATATATTCAAGTTCAAAATTCTTTCCGTCAAAGACTACCCTTGCCACAATCTCAGGCATACATTCGTATCTTAACGGATAAGCGCTCGGCTTTGTATGAATTTCAATCTTTCCGTCCTCAAGCTTAAAGCTTACCGTATTGCCGAAGCTTATGCTTTCGATACCGTCGGGGTAATCCTTCTTTATGCTTGTTGAGTAAATCTCACTTGTGTCATAAGCCGCAAAGTCAAGCCACAGATTGTCATTGTCAATCTGATAGTTGATATATTCGTCAATCAGCTCAGCCGCGTCAAGCTTGTGCGCCGTAAGAATACCGTCATCATCAGCCTTGTACACAACAAGCTCCTCAATGCTTATTCCCGTGCCTGAGCCAACGTAATAAGCCACAACAAGCTCATCCTCGCCGTCGCCGTCAGCGTCAATATATTCCGCCTTCGGCATAATTGCTCTCGGAGTCATCCAATCCTGTTTGAACTCCTGAATAAGTCCGTTGCCCTCGGTAATGACAAGCTGCTCCTTGCCCTCGGGGCAAACGCCGTAAATTCTTGTTCCGCCCGTCTGTGCAATCAGTACGGCATGATTTTCATAATCAATATCCGCAACATATTCCATCATCGGGTCAAGCACATACCCGCTCGGGGAAGTGTTGCCCTCAAGAACATAGTCAGGTCCGTCCTTTACAGGCTTGTCAGTTTCCTCCGTTTCGTAAGCCTTTCCGCTTTCGATGCCGATTTTGTCAATCAGCTCCTGCGGCACTCTCGTGTAGTCGTATGTATTGTCATCGGTGATCCAGTAAAGTGTATTTCCGTCAGCGCTCGTTTCAAGCTTCGCATACGCTTTTTCACCGTAATTATCAATCTTAAAATTCAGTTCCTCAAAGGAATATTTTGTCGGCTCATAGGTAATAATCTGCCAGTTGTCGTAGTTGCATTCGTGCCAAAGATAACTATAGTTATCTGTAAATTCCAGCACCGAAACCGCAGACTTTTCTTCCGCAACCGCCTGCTCAAGCTGCTCCAGATCGTCAGTCCAGTAGCCCACCAGCGAAGCCTGCAAAGCGTTCTCCGCCTCGGTGTAGTCCACCGTTTCCTCCTTTGAGCAGGCCGTAAGCACAAGCGTTGCCGCCAATAAAGCCGCTATTTTATTCATCTTCAACTCTTATTACTCTCCTTCAGACAGAATTTCCTCTGCCTGTTCTCTTGAAATAATCTTCTCATCACCGTTTTCAACCATAACCATCGCAGGCTCAGCAGTTGCCGAAGCAACTCCCTCAAAAAGTGCCTTGCCCTCGTCATTCAGAAACGGAAGAACTTCACTTATCGGCATTTCCACACGGCGTATTCCGTCAACATAAGTGCCGTACTCATACGGCGCAAGGTAGAAACAGATACAGCCGTCCTTTGCACTGTAACGGTAGTTGTTTTCTTCAGCAACAACAGCAAATGTGTCCATCATTTCCTTGTCCTCTGAAGCAGCGTCTACAAACCGTTCGTATTCAGCAATGATCTCGTCATCATTTGTCAGCGGTGCAGGGGTGCCGTACTCTGCAGACTTATCTCTTACCATAGCTTCAAAGCCTTCTCTGTCACCAAGCAGTTGCAGGATGTTGAGCTGCTCACCTGTTGTAAGGTCGTACATCATTACCATCGGAACTTCAATGCCGTGCGCCGCACCCGCTCCGTAGTAATAATCCACGAAATTAACGCTGAGCACATTTCCGCAGACATCGTAGCCATTGCAGTCACAAAATTCATTGTCAACCGAAATATCAACCTGATACACAAACTGCCTCAGTGCATAAAGTTCTGTATCAAAAAAATATGTATCCTTTTCATCGGTCGTGTTTTCAGCAAGCTTTTTCCAGCCGTCATATCTTGCATCAATGTATGTCTTTATCTCCCCGTTGATTTTTTCAAGAGCGGCACTGTCAACGCTTTCACTCCTGAACACGGGATATTTAACCGAAAAATCCACCACGCAATATCCGTCGGGGTTAGCAAATTTCTCGGTGATTTCTGTATATTCCGCAGTAATGTCCGTTTCCTGCGCCTCAGGATAAACAATCTCCGTCGGATAACTCTTGTACTTCTCCTCAGCAGAAAAAATCTCAGGCTTTGCAGCTGTAGTTTCCGCTTCGGTTTCAGCAGTAACCGAAGCCGTTGTTTCAACCGCCGCTGACTCCGAAATTACCGTAGTCTGTTCCGTTCCGCTGACCGCTTCATCGCCGTCCTTACCGCAAGCAGCAAGTGTCAATGCCGTCAATATTGCCAAAAACAAAGCTGATTTCCTGCTCAAATCCGTCACCCTTTCCTTACCCAAAAAACGAACAAAGGGGCGGGGCATAATTCTGCGCAAAATTTGCCGAATTATACCTTTCGCCCCGAAACTTATTCAAGAAACTTACTTGTTGTTTCTCTTAGCGTCAAGCTTAGCCTTAACCTTGATTGGAAGACCAAAGAGGTTGATGAAGCCTGCAGAATCCTTCTGATCGTAAACATCGTCCTCGTCAAATGTAGCAACTTCTTCATCATAGAGTGTGTATGGAGAAGTTACGCCAGCGTTGATGATGTTGCCCTTGTAAAGCTTGAGCTTAACATCACCTGTAACTGTTTCCTGAGTCTTGTCAACGAAAGCGGAAAGAGCCTCACGGAGAGGTGTGTACCACTGACCGTTGTAAACAATATCAGCAAAGTCGATAGCGAGCTTCTGCTTCATTCTCTGTGTAGCCTTGTCGAGAGTGATTGTTTCGAGAACATCGTGAGCGTGGTAAAGAATTGTTCCGCCCGGTGTTTCGTAAACGCCTCTGGACTTCATACCAACAAGACGATTTTCAACGATGTCAGCAAGACCGATACCGTTTGCGCCGCCAAGCTCGTTGAGCTTCTTGATGATGGAAACGCCGTCCATTTCAACGCCGTCGATAGCTGTAGGAACACCCTGTTCGAAGTGGATTGTTACATATGTAGGCTTGTCAGGAGCCTGGATTGGAGAAACGCCCAGTTCGAGGAAGCCTTCCTTCTCGTACTGTGGTTCATTTGCAGGATCTTCGAGGTCAAGACCTTCGTGGGAAAGGTGCCAGAGGTTCTTATCCTTGGAATAGTTTGTTTCTCTGTTGATCTTAAGAGGAATGTTGTGAGCCTCTGCATAGTCGATTTCTTCATCTCTGGACTTGATATCCCAGATTCTCCAAGGAGCGATGATTTCCATATCAGGAGCAAAAGCCTTGATTGTAAGTTCAAATCTTACCTGGTCGTTACCCTTACCTGTGCAGCCGTGGCAGATAGCGTCAGCGCCTTCAGCAAGAGCGATTTCAACGATTCTCTTAGCGATGATAGGACGTGCAAAGGAAGTACCGAGAAGATACTTGCCCTCATAAACAGCCTGAGCCTTGAGAGTTGGGAATACGAATTCTTCAACGAATTCCTTGTTGAGGTCTTCGATATAAAGCTTGGAAGCGCCTGTCTTGATAGCCTTTTCTTCAAGACCGTCAAGCTCTGTGCCCTGTCCAACGTCACCTGAAACAGCGATTACTTCACAGTTGTTGTAGTTTTCCTTGAGCCACGGAATGATGATAGAAGTATCAAGTCCGCCTGAGTAAGCAAGGACAACCTTTTTGATTTCTTTAGCCATGATAAATTCCTCCATTATTTTTACAGCTTAAAACTGTTTATTTTACGATTACAATCCTTATTATACACCATAAATATGCTTTGTCAAGTGCTTTCTGCATATTTTTATAAAAACATTTAGTAATATTCATTATTTGGTGTATATTTTTGCTTTTATGCAGTTATACAGTGCATATTTTGCATATATTCATATCATTATTCATTTTCCGCAGCAATATCAATCACCACAACCTCAGGCTGATTGAACACACGCGGCACAATATTCTTGCAAAGGCCACGACTTACAACCATTTCAGTGGTGCCGTCAGCAAGAGTGTAGTGTCCTCCTGCATAGTCAGGGAAAGCTCCCTGATTAGGCGCATACAAACCGTTCAGAAGAAATGGAATACGCACCTGTCCGCCGTGAGCGTGACCGCACACAACAAGATCGAAATTGTTGCCGCTGTACAAATCAACGTGATCGGGACGATGTGACATAAGCACCGTGAATTTCTCCCCAGCCGCATTTACGCAGTTTGCGTACTGCTCACCGTACAACGAATTTTCCACACCGCAAATTCGTATTTCACCAAAATCCACGTACTCGCCCTCTAAAATTTCCACGCCGCACTCGTCAACGATTTTCTTGATATTGTCAACCTCGCCCGACCATTCCTCGTGGTTTCCTGTGGTGTAGTAACAAGGATACTTTTCTGCAAGCTGAGAAAGCAGTTCAATGCTGTTTTCGTGAGGACGTTTTTCCTCCATAATATCACCTGCAAGCAGGATAAAATCGGGCTGCTGCTTATCAACAACATCAAGCAGGACCTGTTGATTTGCGCCGTAGCTGCTGCTGTGGAAATCGGTCAGCAGAACAATTCTCATATCCTCGCTTACCTTGTCCGTGACAAATTCGTAACGGGGCACGGTTATCCCCACATCACAGGCAATCGCCGCCAGGATAAGCAGCCAGCCGAGGATTATGTAAGTGGAACGTTTCTCCCACTTTGATTTTTTTGCTTCTTTTGTCATAGTTTTGTTTCACCTTCAAAGTCTGAAATGCAAATATTAAAAGTTTCGTCCACCTTTTCAAAGGTGGTGGGTTTCCAAAGGGCAAAGTCCTTTGGTCGCCGTCCGCAGACGGCGAAACTCTCCTATTGTTCAAAACGGAGAAAGAGGTGAGAAATGCGACAGCATTTCGAGGAGAAGCGGACACGACCGCTTCTCCTTGTTGCAATTACATTGAATTTATCCTCAAAAACGTGCCAGTGACACGTTTTTGACGTACTTTCTTTTATCTCTATAGAAACGCAGTGACTTCGTCACTGTTAGAAAATCCCTCTCTTGCAGGGATTTTCTCTTTTGAAGCTTGCCGCTTCAAAATTCACTTTTTCGGAGCGCTTCTCAGGCGGCATCTGCGAAAAACAAAAGCAAGCTTTTGTTTGCAAGTTTTGCTTCGCAAAACGTTGGCGCAAGAAAGAATTTCGCTCTCTGTGGAGAGCGATTTAGGGGCTTTGCCCCTAAAAACCTCACCAAAGGGAACACCGTTCCCTTTGGAAACCCGTTATTTTCTCAAATCAAACTTCTTTCCCCAATCTGATAATCGACTCGGTAACCAGCTTCTTGAAAAGCGGTGCAACCCTGTCAGCTGTTTCCTGAACCTCTGCGTGTGTAAGCGGATTTTCAGTAATTCCGCAAGCCATATTGGAAATGCAGGAAATACCCACAACCCTCATACCTGCG
Organism: uncultured Clostridia bacterium; assembly: GCA_937891895.1. Lineage (GTDB taxonomy): Bacteria > Bacillota > Clostridia > Oscillospirales > Ruminococcaceae > RGIG8773. Next base: position 2,896 of record CALATN010000143.1, on the reverse strand, counting down.
TGATTTGCCGCAATCGCCTCACAGGCTGTTGACATACCAACTGCGTCCGCACCGAGAGTTCTTACCATTCTGATTTCAGCAGGTGACTCATAGTTAGGTCCTGTCAGCTGAATGTAAACGCCCTCCTGAAGCGGAATATCCAGATCCTTTGCCGCATTGCGTACAATCGCTCTCAGGTCACGGTTGTAGATGTTGCTCATATCAGGGAAACGCACGCCCAGCTCGTCAGCATTTTCTCCGATAAGCGGAGATGGAGCCATACAGATCTGGTCGGAAATAAGCATAAAATCGCCTGCGTGGTAATCAAAATTAACACCGCCTGCCGCATTTGTCAGGAACAGGATTTTCGCACCCATCATCTTCATAAGGCGCACAGGAAGAACAACATCCTCCATAGGATAGCCCTCATAGTAGTGGACTCTGCCCTGCATAATAACAACCTTTACATCGCCCACATAGCCGAACACAAAACGGCCCTTATGTCCTACAACTGTGGACTTGGGGAAGCCCTCAATCTCACCGTAATCGAGAGTCGCCTCAATCTTTATCCCGTCAGCGTAATCTCCCAGACCCGAGCCGAGAATAAGCGCCACATCAGGCACAAAATCAATCTTCTCCCTGAAGCACTTGTAGCATTTTTCAAGTCTTTCGTAAATCTTGCTCATAGGTAATCTCCTTCCATTTTGTAGAAAACAATAACTCTATGTTGCTCCGAAATCTAAAAGTTTTGCAACGCAAACCTTTGAGCCGAACGTTTTCGTTCGGTTTTTAATCCGTTGCTAATCCCTCATAAACTTCAGGCTCAGGCTGTGGATACTTTCTTGCAAGGACAATCGTATCCAGCCCATCAACCGTGTACTCACCCTCAACATAACGCATAGGCTCTGTACCAGCCTTGCCGTCGCCGATGTATACGCCGTACTTGCCGAAAGCAAACAGCGTAACGGGATACTCGTTAGGGTTGAAGAAAACAACAATCTCCTCAAATTCGTTGTCCCCGCGGAGAATAAAGCCTGTCACACGCTGTGGAAGCTTATCAAGGAACTGCATATTCTTGCCCACTTCCATACCGTCGTACATTCTAAAAGCCTTGTGCGCCTTTCTGAATGCAATCAGACCCTTATAATACTCAACAACGTCCTTGTATTCGGACTTTCTTTCCCACTTCAGACTGTTGATAGCATCAGGGGAATTGTAGCTGTTATGGTCAAAGGACGTGCCGCCGGGGAATGGCTTTGAACGGAGGAACTCCTGTCCCGCCTGAATAAATGGTATACCCTGTGCGAGAAACACCATAGCCGCCGCCATCTTATCCATCTTGATTCTTGTTTCAATACTCTGAGTGCCGTTTGTGTAGTAAAGCTTATCCCAGAGAGTAAGGTTGTCGTGCGCCTCAACATAGTTTACAGTCTGCACAGGATTATCCGTCCAGGCAAACTTTTTAAGGTTAGGAATCTGCGGGTGCGGAATTCTGCCGCACATTACTTCCTTTACGTATTCCTCATTGCCGCTTGCACCATTTACATAGCCTTTATCACGGTTTTCAAAGTTGTTTCCCTTGATAGTATCACGGAAATCATCGCTGAAGAAGCCGTAATCGGGAGTATGTCTTGCATTCAGCTTCATTGCACGCTTTTCCCAGCTTACAGGGGAGTCGCCGCCTGTCCAGCCCTCGCCGTAAAGAATTACATTAGGGTTGATTTCCTTCAGACGTGCGGAAATCTCGTTCAGTGTTTCAATATCGTAAAGTCCCATAAGGTCAAAACGGAAACCGTCAATCTTGTATTCCTTTGCCCAGTAGCAGATGCTGTCCACGATGAACTTTCTCGCCATTTTTCTTTCTGTAGCAAACTCATTTCCGCAGCCGCTTCCGTTGCTGAAATACTCGCCGTTTTCGCCCCAGAGTCTGTAGTAATACTTTGGATAAGTCTTGTTGAAGCAGGAGTCAGCCGTTGCAAAAGTGTGGTTGTAGACAACGTCCATTATTACGCCGATGCCCTGTCTGTGAAGTGCGTAAACAAGTCTTTTCAGCTCCGCAACCCTTGTTCTTCCGTCAAAGGGGTTTGTGGAGTAGGAGCCTTCGGGGGAATTGAAGTTTCTCGGGTCATAGCCCCAGTTGAACTGCGGCTTATGGAGGTTTGTTTCGTCAATTCTCTCATAGTCAAAAATCGGCATAAGCTGAACGTGTGTCACGCCCATTTCCTTGATATGGTCAATACCGATTTTATCTCCCGCCGCATTTACAACACCATTTTCAATAAACGCAAGGAAGCGTCCCTTGTAGCAGAAATTACCGCTCTTGTCAATGGAAAAGTCACGGACGTGAAGCTCGTAAACACAAGCGTCAGTAGGATGCTCAAGCTTTACATAGTCCTGATTTTCCCAGCCCGCAGGGTTACAACTTTCAAGGTCAAGCACCATACCCATTGCACCGTTTACGCCTGCACTTCTCGAATATATATCAACAGTTTCCTGCTCAATTCCGTCATAATTCATTACATAGGTATAGTAAACCCCGTCAAGGTCACCGTGAGCAACCTTTGTCCATACGCCATTCTTGTCCTTTGTCATAGGCAGGTTGCGATAAGGCTTCTCGTCACGGCAATCGTGGTAAAGATGCACCGTAACATTATCAGCCTCAGGCGCCCACACGCGGAATTCCGTCTGATTTCTTTCGTACAGCGCACCAAGCTCCCCGTCAAAAGCGTAACTTTCATCTATCTTGCTAAACAAAATAACAGCCCCTTAGAAATAGTCATATATTGTAATTATACACTAAAACGTTTTCTTTGTAAATAATGTAAATTTACAAATGTATTAAGTTTTTTATGCCAAGCGTGTTAAATTATAATTTAGCGAGGATTGTGGGAACCCACTGGGGAAAACCTTTCTGAGG
>CALATN010000142.1 GCA_937891895.1 uncultured Clostridia bacterium | reverse complement strand
AGCTTTTCGCTTTTTCTGACCTAGGCATAAAAGAAAGCCGTGGGTCTTACATAATTGAAGCGGCAAAACCCAAAGAAGTATTTTTCAATCTGAGAAACGATGTAAAAAAAATCGCACTTGCACAGTATTTTGCAGAGCTGTGTGAAACACTTGCACCTGAAAAGGAAAACACGGAGGAGTATCTGAAGCTTATTCTCAACTCTCTTATGCTGCTGATGAACGATAAGCGTGATGAGAAAATTATAAAATCAGTTTTCGAGCTTTCCATATTATCATTAAGCGGCTATATGCCCAATATTATTGCCTGTGATGAGTGCGGAAAATATGAAGATGAATTTATGTTTTTTGACACGTCAAACGGTAATATTTTCTGTGAAAACTGCGGAAAGTTCGGAATGAAGGTTCCTGTGAGCGTTATTTCTGCAGTAAGGTACATTGTTCTCAGCGACAGACAGAAAATTTTTAATTTTAATTTAAACGAAACAAATCTGAATACTCTTTCTGACCTGACGGAGAAATATACTTTGTCTGTATTACAGAGGAGATTCAAGACGCTTGATTTTTATCACGTACTATAAAAGAAAGGTAAGGTGAGAGGGATATGAATTCCCGTCAGAGAGATTTAAAAGCCCTTGAACTGCCGAAGGTTCTTGAAATGCTGGCAGAGCATACTGCCTGTCCCGATGCAAGGGAAGCTGCTCTTGCTTTAAAACCCGAAACGTCACTTGATATGGCACAGTCACTTCTTAATCAGACTAAGGATGCTCATATGCTCCTTGCACGTTTCGGCGGTCCTGCTTTCGGAGGACTTAAAAATGTAAACAATGCACTCAGCCGTGCTGATGCAGGAAGTGTTCTTAATATGAAAGAACTGCTCGATATTGCATCGGTACTTCACGTCATCCGTTCAATTGTCACCTGGAGAAGCACAAACTCAGGTGTTGAAACAGTTCTTGATGTGTTTTTTGATGCACTCAGCCCTAATAAATTCCTTGAAGATGCAATTACAAATGCTATTATTTCAGAAGAAGAAATAAGCGATAATGCTTCACCTCTTCTGCAGACTATCAGAAGAAAAATAAGACACCAGGAATCCAATATCAGGGAGAAGCTTGATAAGCTTATCCGTTCCTCGGGAAATCAGAAGTATCTTCAGGAAAACATCATCACTATGCGTAACGGAAGATTTGTTGTTCCCGTTAAAAATGAGCACAGAGGTGAAATCTCCGGTCTTGTTCACGACACATCGGCATCAGGTGCTACGGTGTTTATTGAGCCTGCGGCAGTTGTTGAGGCAAACAATGAAATCAAGGTTCTTCAGGCTCAGGAACGTGACGAAATTGAAAGGATTCTTGCAGAGCTTTCATCACAGTGCGGTGAATTTGCCGAATCCATAAAGAACAGCTATGAATGTGCAGTTGAACTCAATGTTATTTTTGCAAAGGCTCAGCTGGCTTACAGGATGAATGCTTCTGTGCCCATTCTGAATGACGAGGGAATTATTGAGCTGAACAATGCACGTCATCCCCTTATTTCAAAAGACAAGGTTGTCCCTGTCAATATAAGACTTGGTGAAGATTTTGACACACTTGTGATTACAGGTCCTAACACAGGCGGTAAAACGGTATCAATTAAAACTCTCGGTCTTATGTCGCTTATGGCTATGTGCGGACTTATGCTTCCTGTTTCCGACAGAAGCCGTGTGTCTGTTTTTGACAGTGTTCTTGCAGATATCGGTGATGAACAGAGTATTGAGCAGTCGCTTTCAACCTTCAGTGCACATATGACTAACATAATTGAAATTCTCAAGGCTGCAGATGAAAAAAGCGTTGAACTTTGCGTGAAACTGTGTGATATCGAAGCGGGCATGGTGGAAGAGCTGCAGGAGTTTTTATAACAGACCGTAAGAATATAATATGTGATGTAAGATAAATAAAAGAAGGACTTCCTATTTGGAATTGATGAAATTCCAATCCTTACATTCACCCAACTGAACATTTTTCAGGATTGCTTTGCTCAGGTCTTCCACCAAAACTTGCTTTCCTTTTTTCGTATCCATGGTATACAGACGGTCGGAATTCATGGTTCCTTGTCCATAATAAGCCAACAAAGGTGTAGTGGACGACAATGAAATACCTTTCAGCAATTCCTCTTTTACTTCCAATTGCTGGATTTTTCCATTAGTCGGATTCAATCGATACAAGCTGACATAGTCTCTATTTTCGGCAGTAAAGTAAACTTGTCCGTCTACCTTACTCCAAACCACTTGTTGTACACTCGGGTTGAAGTCAACGGTCAGAGGAGTCACCTGCTTATCTGCTAAATTCATCAAGAACAGCTGATAATCATACTGATTCGGGATTTGTCCTTCCTTCACTTTTTTGCCAATACCTTTGAAAGCTTCCGGTGAACCAGTCAGCAAAACCTGACTAGCAT
>CALATN010000141.1 GCA_937891895.1 uncultured Clostridia bacterium | reverse complement strand
CGTTTATCTTCAGCACTCTCCTCTGCCCCGTCAATTACAACAACAGCAACATCTGTTTTGTTAAGCATCTGGTAGCTTTTCTTGATACGGAGTGCACCAAGCTCGCCTTCATCATCGATACCCGGGGTGTCAATCATTACAACGGGTCCGAGAGGAAGAAGCTCCATTGCTTTCAAAACAGGGTCGGTTGTTGTACCCTTGACATCGGAAACGATTGCCAAATTCTGATTTGTCAGAGCATTCATAACGCTGGATTTACCTGCGTTGCGTTTGCCGAAAATGCCGATATGGATACGGTTTGCGGATGGTGTATTGTTAAGGCTCATAACAGCACCGTTCCTTTCTTAGAATCTGAAATCACGCTTGCCCTTTGTAATTTCTTCGAGGTTCTTGATTACGATTTCTCTTACCTTTTCGTTAGGAATGTTGTTGATTTCCTTCATAATAAGCTCATCGCCCACTTCCTTTGTACGCTGTTCAGCATAGTCAGTGAGATATTCCTTGAGTGTCATAAGTGCGTTAGGATGACAGCAGTTCTGAATCTGGCCTGTCTTGCAAAGGCTCATAAATCTATCGCCTGTTCTGCCTTCGCGGTAGCAGGCTGTACAGAATGCTGGAATGAAGCCCATTTCCATAAGCCAGCAAACCACCTCGTCAAGTGTTCTCTGGTCGGAAACGTCAAACTGTTCGCTATCGTGAGGACGTTCCTCCTCTGCGTAGCCGCCTACGGAAGTTCTTGAACCGCCGCTGATCTGGGATACACCAAGACGGAGAACCTTTTCCCTTACGGACTGGCTTTCTCTTGTGGAGATAATCATACCTGTATATGGTACAGCAATTCTGATAAGTGCACAGATTTTTGCGAAGGTTTCATCGGAGATGCCATTGTCAAACTGGTCAGGGTCGATATCGTCGGCTCTCTTAAGACGTGGCACGCTGATTGTGTGTGGACCTACGCCGTGGACAGCTTCAAGGTGCTCAGCATGCATAAGGAGGCCTGCAAACTCATAGCGATAGAGTTCAAGTCCGAACAGTACACCAAGACCAACGTCGTCAATACCGCCCTCCATTGCTCTGTCCATTGCTTCAGTGTGATAAGCATAGTCATGCTTTGGTCCTGTCGGGTGGAGCTTGAGGTAACTTTCCTTGTGGTAGGTTTCCTGGAAAAGGATATATGTACCGATACCTGCTTCTTTAAGCTTGCGGTAGTTTTCAACGGTTGTTGCGGCAATATTTACGTTTACACGTCTGATTTCACCGTTCTTGTGCTTGATGGAATAGATTGTGTCGATACATTCGAGAATGTATTCAATTGGGTTGTTTACAGGATCCTCACCTGCTTCAAGTGCAAGACGCTTGTGTCCCATATCCTGGAGTGCAATAACTTCCTTGCGTACTTCCTCCTGAGTAAGTTTCTTACGGGCAATGTGCTTGTTCTTCATATGGTAAGGACAGTAAACACAGCCGTTTACGCAATAGTTTGAAAGGTAGAGAGGTGCGAACATTACAATACGGTTGCCGTAGAATTTCTGCTTGATTTCTTCAGCAAGCGCATACATTTCCTGGATTTTTTCAGGGATTTCACAAGCGAGAAGCACGGAAGCTTCACGGTGGGAAAGACCTGCACAGGTTACGTAGCTGCCATTTTTCTTAGGACGCGCCTTTTCGAGAATGCTGTCGATAAGCTCGATATTGTCCTTGTTTGCGTCGGCATAGGCAATGGTTTCGCGGATTTCTTCGTCGCTGATAAATTCTTCAGCTTTAAGTGATTTTGGATTATACATAATTCTATTTCCTTTCTTGAACGGGTTTACCCGTAATTAGTCATTTTTCCAGTCGCCTCTTGCGGTTACGATTTCGTAACCTATAGCTTCCATTCGCTTTTTCAGATTTGCAACACTTTCTGCGGCTTCGTCGCCTGTACTGATTTTGTTGTCATACAGAAGATACTTTTCACGGACATCAAGTGGTGAAAGGTTTGGCATTACAACGTTACAGCCTGCAAGGATACCTTTTTCCCTGCCGCTTGGGTGGATTGTACCGAGTGCGGTTGTTGATGGAAGAAGTACGTTTGGCAGGATAAGTCTTACAAGGCCAAGCATAAGCAGGGTTGTTTCGAGTGTGCCCGCTTTTTCATTTGCAAAAGGGGTATCGTGGTGAGGAATAAATGGTCCGATACCGACCATATGAGGCTTGAAATCGTGTATAAAAAGCAGGTCATCGGCAAGATTTTCATTTGTCTGAAAAGGTGAACCAACCATAAATCCACAGCCTGTCTGAAAGCCGATTTCCTTTAGGTCAGCAAGACATTTCTTGCGGTTTTCAAGGGTGAGATTTTCGGGGTGGAGCTTGCTGTAGTGACAACTGTCTGCAGTTTCGTGACGCAGGAGAAAACGGTTTGCACCTGCATTGTAGAATTTCTGATAGCTTTCACGGGAACGTTCACCGATTGACAGAGTCAACGCACAATCAGGATATTTCGCCCTGATTGCGGAAATGATATCGACCATTTTTTCATCGGTATAGAAGCCGTCCTCGCCGCCCTGCATTACAAAGGTACGGAAGCCAAGTGCGTACCCTTGCTCACAGCAGGACAAAATCTGTTCTTTGGTAAGGCGGTAACGCTCGGTCTGCTTGGCACTTCGACGTATTCCGCAGTAATAACAATCGTTCTTGCAATAATTGGTAAACTCCACAAGACCACGGATATACACATCCTTGCCATAGTGCTGTTCACGGATTTTACGTGCTTTTGTGAAAAGGTACTCGTCGGTTTCGGGGGTGTGGTTTTCGATTATTTCTGCAAATTCATCCTTGGTAAGGATGAGGTCGTGCTCCAACTTGTCGATAAGTGATTTAATTCTATTCATTGGTTCTCTCCGGTAATTTGGAATAAATGGTTTTGGTGGAAATTCCGTCAAGCATACCGAGCTTGCCTGATAATGCGCTTATTACGTTGGCAGGTGCGTCGATTGCAACGCTGATGATTGAAACATCTCTTTCACGGTACGGGATACCCATTCTGCCGATTATGTAGTTGCTGTACTGATGGAGAACGTTGTTGAGCTGTTCAACTGATTCGGTATTCTCCACAACAATTCCGATGAGTGCTACTCTTGTGTCCATAATTACTCCTTAAAAAAGAAACCGCCTGCCGACAGTTCTGCCGACAGGCGCAATAATAGTGCGATATTCTATCGTTGCCTTTCCCCTCAGAAAAATCTTCGGGCGTCAGAACAGGGATTATGTTATAGGTTGTTCACGGTCAGGCACACCTTTCCGATTACATTTATATTATAACATAGTTTTTCTGACTTTGCAACAGGGAAATTATTAGATTTTTCATCTATACAAAACAGTATAAATCCAATAATATCCAATTATTAATTATCCAGTCTTCCTATGAATTCACGCATTGCTTTTTCGCAACGTTCAGGTTCATACTTATGAACAGAATGTCCACAATCGAGTTGCACAGTAGTTGCATCAGATATTGCGGAGGCATAATCCATCTCAAAATCAATCCATCCGTTTGCTATTTTACCGTTTGAAATAATCAGCAATGTCGGAACATCAGGCACCGCTTTACTGTCTATTATTTCAACATCCGAAATTATATGATTTGCCTCATCGGTAACTGTTTGATTTCCATATGCACGGCATATGACAGCTGTAATCAGTTTTTTCTCTTCTTCGGTTAATTCTTTCGGAATTGTACTGCCGACAAACAATCTCAATAAACCAGTATCCCTTAACGTCCGCTTGGAAGAATCAGACGAATTAACAGACTCAATTAATTCTTCATTATAAGAATCATATGATCTGGGAACTGCCATATCCAAACCTATGATTGCTTCAATCTCATCAGGGTAATTCTGTGCCCAATAGATTGCTTCAAGACCTGAATATGAATGTGGGCACAGAATATATGGCTTAGCAACCCCTGCCGCTTCAAGTGCCTCTCTGTTTTGTCTTACTCTTGTTCCAACATCCCTGGGGCTGTCAGATATATCGCTGAATCCATAGCCGAATTTTTCAATAATTACAACCTTGTAATCATCATCAAAACGTTCCGCAAAAGATTTATCTGATATAATCGGAGTTGAAGCTGCTGAACCAGCCATAAACACAAGTGTATGGTCACCTTCACCTGCCACAAATATGCTCATATTATGCCCGTCAACTTCAACAAATTGTCCTATCTGCTGATTTGCCAACAATTTTTTCTCTTTGGAAAGCATAATTTTGTTAAAAATAAATACACCCAAAAGTAATACCAGAATAACTGCAAGCAGTACAAGTACAACCCTTGTTATAAACTTTAATATCTTTTTCATTAATCACACCCTCCACCTATGTCCGCAACACTGGCACACTGCTTCGCTATGCGTTCTGGTTTTGGTTTTTGTTCGGGTGTTGGTTATGGCTGGGATAATCAGCACAAGTCCGCAGGTGCAGACGGCGAGAAGTATCCACAGTGCCCAGCCGAGGCAGCCTCTGTGCTTGGTTTTGGTTTGTGTTTCGGTAACTGCTTGTATTGTAACATTATATGAACCGCATCTTGAACATTTCATAACATTACCTCCCTTTGTCTAATATTATATATTATATAATATTATTTGTCAATAGTTATTTGCAAAAAAATCGGGAAAGCATAAAACTTTCCCGATAACAATTATTTGAAATACATATAAAGCTGACATTTCAGCATACCGTTGTAAAGCTTACGGCGCTTATCTGCCTTTTTGCCGAAGATTTTTTCGAACTCCTCGTGCGGTGAAATCACGAAGCAAGGGTGTTCCCTGTCGGCTTTGAAGCGCTGACCCATTACTGCGTAGAGCTTTTCGGCTTCCTTCAGTTCAAGGAGTCTTTCGCCGTATGGCGGGTTGCTGATTGTGATAACATTGTCCTCGTTCACATAGTCACGGACATCTGCCTGCTTAATCTGCACACGTTTCTGTATACCTGCTTTACGGCAGTTTTCCTGAGTAAGTGCTACGCACTCGGGGTCAATATCATAACCGTAAGCGAAGAAGTCGGTATCCTTACGGATTGAGTCAAGTGCATTCTGTCGCTCCTCAGACCATATTCCCGCGGGAATGACGTTCCAGTTTTCAGCAGCAAATTTACGCTTCAAGCCAGGGGCAATATTCAGCGCCTTGTACGCGGCTTCAATAAGAATTGTTCCGCTTCCGCAGAATGGGTCGCAGACAATGCTGTCCCCTCTTACGTGAGCAAGGTCAACGATACCTGCTGCGAGGGTTTCCTTAATTGGTGCGGCATTGGAGTTCCTTCTGTAACCGCGCTTATGGAGACCAGCACCTGAGCTGTCGAGATAGATTGTAACGTGGTTTTTCAGAATACTGAACTGAATCTGGAACAGTGCACCTGTTTCTTCAAACCAGCTTATGCCATAGACATCTTTAAGACGCTCGACTGCGGCTTTCTTGATTATTGACTGGCAATCGGGAACGCTGTGAAGCTCAGAATTGAGAGAGTGGCCTTTTACTGGGAAGCGGTCTGTTGCTCCGATAAAATTCTCAAAGGGAATATTTTTTGTTCCCTGGAACAAATCCTCAAATCTGAAAGCGTCAAATTCGGCAAGTTGAACGAGGACTCTTTCTGCTGTTGCAAGCCAGAGATTTGCCTTGGCAAGTACTGAAAAGTCTCCAGAAAATGTAACCTTTCCGTCGGAAACAGTTATATCCTGCCCGCCGATTTTGGTTACCTCAAATTTTAACACGCTTTCCAGCCCGAAATGACACGGGCAAGCCATTCTAATCAAATTCATATCCCTATATCCTTAATCTTCGTTAGTCTTTTTCTTTTCTTCATCTTCCTTGTCAGACTTATGAACGCCTGAACACATTTCAGGAATGTTACTCTGCTTATAGTAACCAACTGAGCCGGTCGGACACTTAGCACTTGCAAGCTTACCTGTCTTTACACAATAGTAATATTCAAGAACATCAGGACATTCAGGAAATTCCTTGCCTTCTTCGGCTTCTGCGATTTCACCGAATACATTCTTCCATACCTGAGCTGAGCTATAATATGTTCCTGTCGGAATCTGCTTTGGATTTTCGTAACCATACCATACGCCGCTTACATAATCAGGTGTACAGCCCACAAAGGAAAGGTCGTGCCAATCCTGAGATGTACCTGTTTTACCTACAAGCGGTGTATTTTCAAGTCTTGCAGCTCTACCTGTACCGTTTGGTCCTTCGATAACTGTCTGCATAAGCTTATTCATAATATAAGCTGTATCCTCACTGATTGACTGAATTGGAGTGTATTTATGCTGTATTACGACCTGACCGTTTGCGTCTACAACTTTTGTGTATGAGGTTGGTTTATAGTATTTACCGCCATTACCGAATACCTGATATGATGCAACAAGTTCCTTGAGTGTAAGACCATTTGTCAGCGCGCCTACTGAAAGAGGCGCAATATTCGCATCGTCAGCTACAAGAGTTGTAATCTGGAAACGGTTCTGGAGAAACTCAAATACTTCCTGTGGTGTTTCCTGCTCTATAAGCTGTGCAGGAATTGTATTAAGCGAACGCTGAAGTGCCTGGAAGGTAAAATATCCGCCATAATCCCATGTTTTTGAGTTATAGTTGTAAGGCCACTTTCTTGGGTTTCCTTCGTCATCAAGAATTTCTTCCTTGAGCGGTTCATTGATGAATACTGTTGACCAATGGAAGAAATCGTGCTCCAGACCATACGCATAGGATGTAATAGGCTTGATACAGGAACCAGGAGAACGTTCTGAACGTGTTGCGTTGTTCCATACGTTAGAGCCGGATTTTTCGCCTATTCGACCTACAACAGCCTTGATATTGCCTGTATAGTCCATTACAATAAAGGCAGACTCAGGAGGGTCATTGAGTACCGTTTCAGAAAAAGTTGTATAATCCTTATACTTTGCCTCAATTGCATCCTGCATTTTGATATCAATTGTTGTATAAACCTCGTATCCGCCATTGTAAAGCTTATCACTTGCTTCCTGTTGGTCTATACCATAAATATCCTGAAATTCAGAAACAACATCGTAAATTACCATATCCACAAACCAGTTCTGGATACCGTTGTTGTCTTCCTCACCCTCAGTTTTTGCATTAGGGTCTCTGAAAACAACCTTTTCAGCAATAGCTGCTTCGTACTGACGCTGAGAGATGCAAGCATTCTTATACATAAGCCAGAGAACGGTTTTCTGACGTTCAAGGTTTGCTTCTTCATTTGCAAATGGATTAAGTGTTTCCGGAGATTTTGGAATTGCAGCAAGGCAAGCACCCTCAGCAATTGTCAGCTCAGAAACATCCTTGCCAAAATACTTCATTGAAGCTGCCTGGATACCTGCGGCACTTCCGCCGAAACCGATATAATTAAGGTATGCTTCAAGAATGTCGGTTTTTGTACAATATTTTTCAAGCTGTGCAGAACGGAAAATCTCACGCATTTTTCTGTCCCAGTCGGGATTGTCGTCACCTGTTACATTTCGCACAAGCTGCTGGGTAATTGTTGAACCACCCTGACGTGAACCGAGAAAGCTTAAAAACTCGTTAAGGAACGCTGTGAATGTACGCTTCCAGTCAACGCCTGCGTGCTCATAGAAACGCTCGTCCTCTGTATAGACGAAAGCGTCCTGAACATGCTGAGGAATTCTGTCAATTGAAACAGGAATTCTGTCTGCATTACGGCTGATGCTTGCAAGCTCAACAGTTGCTCCGTTTTCATCATAGCCGTAGATAAAGGTTGTATAGTCAAGGTCAAGGTCGGAAAGCGAGATGTCAACCTGCTCCTGATCTACGAACTGAAGAACATATACAGTAAGTGCTGCTGCAATGATTGAACCTGTTATTACAACAATCAGCACAAGTGAAAGGAGTGTTGTACCGATTACCGCAAGGGTACGCTTAATCGGATTTACCTTTCTTCTTTTACGCTTTTTCTTTTTTGGCGGCTGTTCAGCAAAACGCTCACCTGCTACATTTTCTTTTTTTGCCATGTTACGACCATACTTACGTGAAGTATGTCCTCCTCTCTCAAGGTTTCAAAGCTGATGTTCGGGATTATACTGAAATTATATCACATAAAATTCCTATTGTTAATGGAAATAACTGAATTGTAATACTTTCAGGAAATTTGTAATTTTTCTATCACAAAGCTTTCACTTATCTGATAAGATACGAGTCACAGCCTATACTTCTCACTGCGGTAATGACTTCATTGAAGTCAGCCTGTGAAAATTCTGAATGAGTAAGAACAGGCACTATTTTCACATCTGCACCTGCAAGTCTTTGAATTTCCGAGAAAACCGTATATGCCTTATTATTTGCATTAAGGTCAGCAAGCGCTGTTTCCTCACCGTTGATTATTGCTGTTGCAGAAATTTCCTCAGGAACATACTCAACAGCAATTGTTGAATATGCAAGCTCAGCGGGCTTGAAGGCTTCTGCCGTCCCATCAAGAATATCTGAAGCAGAAACGGTCAGAATTGTATTTGTTCCATAAACTTCTGCTGTCAGAGAAGCAATATTTGCGATATTGACAAGAGCTTTGTATCTTGTTTCAGACTGGACACTTTCACCAATGTAAGCCTTATCGGAATTTCTGAAATTCGGGAATACTGCGCCGTCAAAGACGATATACTCATAGCCTGCTGAAGCAACCTCATTGGAAATAAACTTCACATATTCCTGAGTTTCTGCTTCAAACGGTGAAAGCCAAGGTTTTCCTCCCTTTGATGGGGCGTTGTCAAGCCATGTTGACTCGTCTGTCGTTTTATATGAGCCAGTTCTGTTTTCGCCGTAACGGTTATTGTCTTCAAGCAGATTTATATAGGCTATTGCAGTAAATCCCTCATTTTTTATTATTGAGGCAATTTGTCCTGCATACATTGTTCCTGAAACAGAGTTCTCTGAAGTTTTCGCCATTTCGGAAGCAGTATTGTAGTATATCCTTCCGCCTTCTGCCTTCAATGGCACACACACAGCTGTATAGCCAGATTCTTTAGCCAAGGCAAGCGCATCCGTAAGTGTCTGTGTTGATTCCATTGCTGTAACAGGAAGCTGATATGCTGAAAATGTATCAGGCTCATTTTTCTTTTCTTCCTCAACAGCTTCTGTAGCTTCCGATGTTTTTTCCGTTTCATCGGTTTTACTCTCAGTCTGTTCTGTTACTACGGGCGGCGACCATACATCCTCCTCCGTAACCTTTTCCCCGCTTTTGTTCACAATATAATTATGAATAGGCTTTGCAACACTGTATCCAAGGAAAACGAGTGCTGCAAGAAATATTATTACTAAAATTGCTTTGAGGATTTTCTGCTGCCTTTTTTTACGGTAATTTGCTGATGTTCTGTAAATTTTACGTCCGCCTTTAGCCATATTACCCGTCCTTTCAATAATTTAAAGTATGTCCTGACAAGCCCCAGAATGCCATACTCAATATACCGATGTATATAAGCATAAGCGGGTATCCTCTGAATGCGTACGGTGCTTTTTCAGAATAAAGCTTGTCATAGACAATTGCTGTAAGGTAAACTGCAAACACAAATCCAAGGCCAATTCCAAGTCCGTGTATAAAATAATCGGCAAGGGTTTCGCAGTATTTTGATATAAGAAACATTGAACCAAGAACAGCACAGTTGAAGGCCGATATATGGATATATTTCTTAATTCTTGAAAAAAGCTTGGGAAGAAATTTCCACATACAAAGCAGGGTCAGGACATAAACAATGCCAAGTATACACACATATATCAGCGGCATATAAACATAGCTGTTGCTGTTATCTCTGAACAGTGTGTCTGCAAAATATGTCAGCACGCTTATAAGTGCGGTAATGTATGTTACACTGAGTCCAAAGCCAATAAGATTTTTACGGCTTCTCGCTATAACAACAAGCGTGCTTGTTCCCAATGCCCTTGAAAAAATTGTATTTTCAACAAAAACCGCTATGAAAGCAGTCATCATTATTTTTCCCATCAAATCCATAAAAACACCTTTTATTTTTGTCTTACACGTTTTACAAACAAAAGTATACTTCTGAAAATTGCTGCCATAAGTCCGAGAAGAATGAATCCGCCAAAAGGATTCTGAAAAGCATTCAACGCCACGGGCATACCGATTATTGTTCCGCCTATTGTACCAAATGCAAGAATTTCTCTGACTGCTGCAAAAAGCAGAACTGCTGCATCGTAGCCAATGATGCAGAAAATTATATCAAGAAACATTTTTCCTTTTGTCTCAAGGAAAAAAATTGATTCGGAACGTGAAATAATAAAGCTGCTTGTGATGAACAATGGGAAGAAAATTCCCAATGCCTCAACTCCATCTGGCATAAGGTATTTAAGCAGGATTACCGAAGGAACATAGACCAGTGCACCTATGATTGTATACAATATAATTCTGATTGTATAAACTATATTTTTCGGCACAAATGATGACACGACAAGTGTAAAGAAAGTTATCAGTGAAAACGCTGAAACAAGTGTCAATGCGTCGGAAAAGTTATTTGCCATAACAACAACAGGCGCAATGACCATTCCGCTTACAAGTATTGGATTTTTATTCAGAAGGGCATTTTTTATGATGCCCTTGCAGCTGTTATCAATAGCCACAGTTATTTCTCCTGTTCGTTATTATCTAAAATATCAAGAGTTTCGGTAATATTATTGAGCGGTTTGTTAACCTTATGAATCAAGCCTCTTCTTTTGCTTGCCATATCGGCAAAGGAAAGTGCTTTTCTGTCAAGCTCTATGCCGATCGGTGAAGCAAGAATTACTGCATAGATTGCAGCATTTTCAGTTGTTGAGTAATCGTAAAAAAATATTACACACAATGCAAATACAATGCCGTAAATCAGACGTGAGCTTCTTGTTTTTGGTATGATACTGTAGTCACAAGAAAGGAATATCATACCGAAGAGAAGCATTCCGCTTGAAAAGAAATAAAGAACACACATCGGGTCTTTATCATATCGGAAGAAAGCATATACGCCAAGTATTGCAAGCTCGGTAAAAAATGTTATTGCTGAAACTGAACGTCTTAACATAAGAAAAACAACAGCAACACACATAAGCAGCACAAAGCCTGTACCCATCGGACCGCTGAATTTACCGATAAGTGTATCAATCAACGACAGGTCTGCACTTTTGGTTACAAGAAAGCTGCTTGTAAATGATGGTGAAAGCAATCCTTGTGATACGTTTGCATCAAGCGGTATATCTGCAAAGGCTTTCGGGTATGTAAGCATATTCTGCGGAAAACAGAGCGATGTAAAAAGAAAACCTACCGCTGCTGCATTGAATATTTCACAACCGTGGCCGCCAAAAGCGTGCTTTGCAACAACAATAGCAAATACCGAAGCGATTATTGCTGCATAATACGGCACTGAAGCTGACAGCATCATACTTAACGTAATACCTGTTATCAGAGCGGAAATATCCTTCTCATACTCCATTTTTCTGAGTCGGCAGCAGATAAAATCCGTTACGACGCAGGTAAGTGTCGTAACAGCTATGACAGCTATTCCTCGTTTGCCGTAGTAATACATAGACATTGCTGACAATACTATCAACACGATAAGCATATCTGTCATTATGCTGAATTTGTTTTTTGTTTCTTTTAAACTCATTTATTTCACCTTATTTTATGAGCTTTTCAACAGCTTCTCTCATATTATCGGCACCGAAAAGATATGAGCCTGCAACAAGAATTTCTGCGCCTGCATTTTTTACAAGCTCAGCTGTTTCGGCATTTATGCCTCCGTCCACCTGAATAGGAACATTGAGTCCTCTGCTGTCGATAATTTTCTTTGCTTCGGAAATTTTTTCAAGCGTTGAGTTGATAAAGCCCTGACCGCCGAAGCCAGGTTCAACTGTCATTACGAGAAGCATATCGATTTTATCAAGATACTGTTCAATGTCAGACACAGGTGTATTCGGCTTTATTGCAAGTCCTGCTTTTTTGCCGTAGGAATGGATCGCATTGATTGTTTCATTCACATCAGACTCTGCTTCGGAATGGAATGTAATAATATCCGCACCGTTATCGGCAAATTCCTTCACATATTTAATAGGGTCGATAATCATAAGGTGAACATCAAGAGTGCCCTTTACAATTTTTGACACAGCCTTAAGGATAGGGATACCATAGCTGATATTAGGCACGAAAACACCGTCCATAACGTCAAAATGTATATACTCGCAGCCTGCCTGCTCGGCTCTTTCGATATCTTTGCCGAGGTTACAGAAATCTGCGCTTAAAATTGAAGCTGAAGCTATATTTTTCACAAAAAGACCTCCAAATCTTACAAATAAACATACCACATTTTATTATATAATATTTCATAAAAAAAATCAAGGTCAAATGCCAAAAAACTGACATTTGACCTGAATCTATCTTATACAGGTATATGCAAGAATACGCTTTTGCAGAAGCTCCCCTACGGGTACCGCTTTTCTGCTGCATACCACTCCTGCTGCATAAACTGATATTGCCCTGTTAATTCAGTTTATGCAGCTTTGGAAATTTCGCTACTTGTACATTATCCATAGATAAGCTTACGGATATTGATATCTGTCATAAAGGACGAGGCATTATAAAGGAACATTACCTGATCATAATCCTCAGGATTTACCACATTTCTGTACGACATCTGGATATATCTCATATCAACAAGGGTGATTTCCGAATAATGCTGTGTCAGAAACGGCACATAGCAATGTGCATATGAATCCTTGAAGATAAGAAGCTTTCCACCGTCACTGTTCGTTTTAATAGTAATGAGCGGCTGATTTGTTCCGAGGAAAGTTGAATACTTATCCTTTACATCAAGGAATTCCCTGAAATACATACTGTCATAGCTTGCAGGGTCTTTACCATATTCTGATGTAACAAGCACTTCAGTTACTGCGTTACCCTTACTGTAGTGGTAAATATCAAGCATATCTTTTTCTACTCCGTCATAAAGGGCTTTGGAATAGAAGGTTCCCTGAAAAGCATCGGAAGCGTGCTCAACATCATACATTTCCATCGGAACAGGCAGATAACCCATTTTCTTGCCCGCTGCTTCATAGGCATAATACGCGCCCTTGGTTGTCCAGTGATGATCTGTACGGTAATAGATATATTCAAACTTTTCAGACTGCATTGCTGAATACGCATCAATTGTGGAAATATTTTTGGAAAGTCCTCCATAAACATAATTGATGAATTCCTTCTGATTTACATTTGGTGCACTTTCGGGAATCTCGTCACGATAAATTTCAGCTGATGTCGGGACAAGCATAAAATATACAGGAAGTGAATTATCGGCAGAAAACTTATTTATTGCCTCAACACTTTTGTCGATAAGGGTATAGTCGGGCTCGTTGATTTTTTCAACAAGGCGGTCATTGAGGATATAGATGCCGTTTCGTTCATACTTACCTGCAAGAGTTTCAACGGCTGTTTTGGCTTTTATCCAGTCTGTACGTCCTGCGAAATGGTCAGAAATATAGGTTTCCAGCTTATTCATATAGCTTCTGTCATAGATTGTTTTTACAGAGGCTTTAGGCATTGACTGGAGGGTGCGGTTTTCTATATCGGAAAAATTTTCCTTTGGTGTAAAGATTGTAATAATCGGAAAAGCAATGAGTATTCCGAAAAATGCTATACAAGTAATCAAATTTACAACATTAAGTTTCTTTTTCATATGCTTCTCCTTTCGTTAAAATCTGAAATACAGGAATGGATTGTAGGTTGCATCAACAAGATAAGAAGTGCAAAGGAGAAGCATTGCAATGATAAGCACAGGAGTTGCGTAGGTAACAAGCTTTTCCTTTCTCTTCTTGACCGCATTTACAAGTGCCATAAACCAATCGGTTGATGCAAAGATACAAAGTGCAAAGATTACAATATTTGTTGTAAACATATAGGTTGCTGTTGTATCGGTAAGGACACCTGTTGCGCCGAACATTGCACCGAAATAGCGGAATGCGTCGGTGAGTGTATTTGTATCGAAAAGCACCCAGCCGAATACAGCAAGCAGGAAAGTATAGAGTGTACTGATTGGTGTCGGAAGCTTTTCAAGCACCTTGCCCCAGCCAAGTCTTTCAATAATAATCAGCACGCCGAAATAGAGTCCCCAAAGGATAAAATTCCAGCTTGCGCCGTGCCATAGACCTGTAAGTCCCCACACGATAAGGAGGTTGCGTAGGGTTTTTCCTTTACCCTTGCGGTTACCGCCGAGAGGAATATAGACGTACTCACGGAACCAGGTACCGAGAGTGATATGCCATCTGCGCCAAAATTCGCTGACACTCTTTGACATATACGGGTGGTCAAAGTTCTGCGGGAAATTAAATCCCAGCATTTTGCCAAGTCCCACAGCCATATCGGAATATCCCGAGAAGTCGAAGTAAATCTGGAATGTGAATGCAAGAATACCTATCCAGGCTGTTGCAACGCTGATTTCGCTGTAATCCATAGCTTTGATCTGTGTCCAGATGATACCGATATTGTTGGCAAGGAGAACTTTTTTGGCAAGGCCCTTGATGAATTTTCCGATACCTTCGCTGATTTTGTTGATGTTTACGGTACGTTCTTCAATTTCTGCTGCGACATCCTCATAACGGACGATAGGACCTGCGACAATCTGCGGGAAAAGCGTTACGTAGGAAGTAAATCCGATAAAGCTTTTCTGCACCTTGATATTGCGCAGGTAGAGGTCGATTGTATAGGACATTGACTGGAAGGTAAAGAACGAAATACCGATTGGAAGGGCTACTCTGTCCTCTGTTAATCCGAAATCGTAGATATTTTCGTTAATCCAACGGTTGACAAGGATAATCGGGTTTGTAATATCACTCTTGAAAATAGAATTGATAGTGTCGATGAAGAAGTCGCTGTACTTGAAGATTGCAAGCAAGCCTACGTTCATTATTACAGACACAAGCAGACAGATTGTACGCTTTTTCTGGTTGTCATCATACTTTGCCATAAAGCGTCCGGCAAAATAGTCGATTGCCGTGGAGAAAAGCATAAGAATCATATAGAAAGGCTCGCCCCAGGAATAGAAGAAGAAGCCTGTAAACAGAATGAGCAGATTTCTTGCAGGAATTACAATCGGCTTTTTCTTTCCTGCATTGATTCTATCAGGAAGAAGAATATAGATTATCATTACTATCGGGAGAAAGTAATATAGGAAGGTCAGACTTGAAAATACCATAATTTACGGGTTATCCGTTTGCTCCTCTCCATTGTGTATTTTTTCGGCAAGAGCGAAAAGCTCATGCTTGGTCATAAGCGTATTTAATATGTCGATTATTGCAGTTGTTGACATAAGCTCCGGCAGGTTAAGCTCAGAAAGAAGCTTTTTGCGCAAAGCTGATGAATTGGGCATACCGCTGAAGCCACATTCATAGAAGTCAATTCTTGTTATAGGGTCGGGGTTTTCAGGTCGCTCCTCGGACACTATTCCTGCTTTTGCGAAGGCTTCGAGGATGAGCGTTTTTTCAATTCCTTCAACACCAAGCTTTCCCTCCTTGGAAGGCTCAGCCTTACGCTTTTCCTTACCGAAAATATCGGGAATATAGACGTTGGTTATGTTTCCGTTTCTGATTGCACCTTTAAGGAATGAGCGGATTTTGAAGCCTGCTGTATCGGAATCGGTCAGGATTATTATTCCCGTTGCCGCGGCATAATACCTTATAATTTTCAAGGTTTCCTTATCCTTGAAAATCTTGAAGCCGTTTGTGGGAATTATTACTGCGTCGATAATTGAGGAAAGCTTGATTTTATCGTACTTTCCTTCGACTATGACGGCTTGTTTTATATGAAGCATAGTGCGTACCTTTCGTTATCTTTTGAATGTAAGCATTTTTACGAGAGCTTCCTCAAGCAAAATCTGCGGTGAGGTTTTGGAGGATTTCATCAGTGCATCTGTTTCGGCAAGAGTATTGATACACATTCTCAGGTGCGGCATTGATATTTTCTGCACGTCACGGAATGCGTTGTCGACACGGAACTCGACATTCTTTGCGTAGCCGAAATCAGCCTTTACATCGGCAGGACCTTTACGCACGGACATTGCTGTTCTTGCACGGTACATATCAAGAAGATTTCCTGTAATCGTATAAAGAATAACAATCGGTTCGATTTTTTCTTCAATCAAGTCATTGAAAAGACGCATAGCTGTTTTTCTGTCCATTCGCATAATTGCTTTTGCAAGGTCAAAGGTTGTGGTTTCTATCTGACGAGGCGAAAGCTGACGGATGATATCCATTGTTATTTCGTTACCCTGTGCATAAGCGGTAAGCTTGGCAACCTCGTTGGAAATAATCATTGTATTGCAGGAACACTGTTCAGCAAGAAAACGTGCTGCATCACGGGAAATTCCGCAGCCTGCCTTTGATACTGCTGCCATAATTTCTTTTGAAAGTGTATCAGAAGTTTTGAGTGCAAAGTTGCAGACACTTCCGTTTTTGCCTGCGGCATCCATAAGCTTTTTGTTTTTTGTTGTTGGATATTTTTTCCCGTCGGTAACGTCAACTGATGTATAGTAGAAAATCAGGACGGTAGTGTCGGGGAGATTTTTTACAATATCAATAACTGCATTAAGCTGGTCTGCGTTAAGTGTTTCTGCATTCAGGTCGGAAACCACACAGCAGACGTATTCCGCAAACATAGGAAGTGCTTCACAAGAGTCGGAAAGCAGCTCTATATCCAGATTTTTTCCGTCAAAATGATGAAGGTTATAGGTTTCGTCATCCTTGCTGACAAGACGTGCGGAAAGTGCCTTTGTATACTTTTCAACAGCTACAGTATCCTTGCCATAGAAATAATATGCACGGCTGTAGTTATTATTTTTCACCGCGGTTTTGATATCATTTTCTGTTACGACAGCCATTTGCTTACTCTCCTTTTATATTATCAGTTTTGTTTTCACTTCTCCGTATTCGTCAAATTCGAAGCACACGCTTTCGTTAATATAGTTTGCATCAGGCAGTATATTGTTTTCAGGGATTTCACTCAGAATAACGATGCTTTCCGTATGTGGTACAGCAGTAAATTTTCTGCCGCTATAAAGTATTACAGATTTACAATTGTCATAGTCTGTAATATCGCTTTCTGATGTACAGAAAAGGAATTCTGTTCCATTTACATTGACGATGACTATATCACCGTTCAATTTGATTGTGTAGTCACTTGTATCGATACTACTTTTGTCAGTATAGAAAAGTATATTATGATTTTTTGTATCAACGTAGTTTCTGTCTGCTTCGGGAATCATATATGTTTCTGTTTCAAATATGCTGAACTGCTTATCATAAATGACCTGTGATGAAATTGCGTCCGCATTCATTATGAGAGAATCAATTCTGCGTATGCCGTTTCTGTTAAGATACTTTACTGCATACTCTGCTGTTTTGCCGCCTTTCTTCAGGTCGATTACACAGGCTGATTTACTGTCATGTACTATTGCAGAAACTGATGAATTATTCTTCAGTACGGCAATTGTAACTGTATCGTCAGCCACATAACGATGAATATTTGCAAACCCTACAACAAACACAAACACGGCAACAATTACTGCAACTGTACTTTTTATATTTTTGCATAGAAGCGAGGCTGTTATTCCTATTATCAGGGCAGATACAATCAATGCTGCCATACTTTCATTGCCAAGAGGTATATAGGAAAAATGCAGACCTCCGATAAAGCTTGCGATTGCCGAAATCAGCCAACAGCACACCTCACAGAAATTCAGCACGGGTACTGCAATAAAAGGAACGCCTCCCGTAAGTGTGACGATTACACCGCCTATGAGTGCGGCTTCACAAATCGGGAGCAGAACAATATTTGACAATGGTGACATTACTGAAACCTCGTCAAAAAACAATGCCGTTACAGGAAATACCACTATCATTACACATACTGATGAAATCAGTGATTCAGCGATTTTTCCGATATGATGTTCCTTACGGATATCCTTTATAATTTTAGGTGCAACTACACCTATGCCGAATACACCTGTTACGGATAACAGAAAAGATGCGTCCCTTACTGCAAATGGTGAAGTTATTGTAAGAATTATTACAGCTATTCCAAGTGAATTGAAGGTATCTGCCTTTCTGCGGAAAAGTTCGGCGCCGTACACAATAAGTATCATTACTGCGGCACGGATTACCGAATTTGACATTCCTGCCAATACCACGAAGCACAGCACGGGAACCGTAAGCAAACCGAAACGCAGATACTTATTCATAGGAATATGAGTTAATATTAGCCAAATAAACGAGCATACCACTGACAGATGTACACCTGAAACTGCCATTATATGTCCTATTCCTGCACGATACATCAGCGTTTTATCCGCACTTTCAAGCCCTGCTTTGTCGCCGAACAGCATTGCTGTCATTATCCCGCTATAGCGCTTATCCATATTCCTGTTTATTGTTGAGAGGATATAATCCCTGTATTTCAAAAGAGTTTTCTTAACCGAAAACCCGTTATTTTCTATGTAATTGAGTTTGTAAACCTTACTAAGCTGCAAAAAGATATTTTTTGATTTATAGTAGGTTTTGGTGGGAAATTTATAACTGTCTTTCAGTTCTTTTGCTTTACCGAGGACACTTATTCCATCACCGATTTCTATGTCATAAGCTTCTGTGTAGAATGTTACATAGGCTTTGATATCATTATTTATAACTCCCTTCACGGTATAGGAAGCGTTATCGCCGTCGTGGAAGCTTACATCTGTTACAACACCTTTGATTTCAATGTCGTAACCATTGTATTTGATGATATTCTGATAGACATTGTAATCGTAAAGTCCGTATATCATAAGCGCAATTGAAGCACTCGCTGTACAGGCAACAAGCTTTACAGGCTTGCTTTTTAATAATGCTGATAACAGGATTACCGTTGCAAACATTACCGTCGCCATCGAGAGATTTGTTCTATAACTAAAAAATGATGCGAAAAACAGCCCTATAAGATAAGATGAACCTATATAAGCCATTTTCCGCACCATAAAAGGTCAGCCCCTTTAATTTACTTAGCCCATTGTTTCATTGAGCTTTCTTCCGCCGAGGATATGGAAGTGGAGATGCTTAACGCTCTGACAGCCATTTTCGCCGATGTTTGTAGCAACACGATAGCCGTCCTCGGCAATGCCCTGCTCCTTGGCAATCTTTGCAGCTGCTTCAAAAATGTGAGCAACATAAGCAGAGTTTTCTGCTGTAATTTCAGCAGCACTTGCGATGTGAGTCTTTGGCACTACGAGAATATGAACGGGAGCAAGAGGGTTGATGTCCTTGAATGCGTACACGAATTCGTCCTCGTACACCTTTGTGCTTGGAATTTCACCTGCGATGATTTTACAGAAAAGACAATCCATATTTATTCTCCTTTGGAGTAATTATTCGGTCAGTGCGGTACGGATTGCATCCAGCGCCTTTTCGTTTTCTTCCTGGCAATAGGTGATGGTTGCTTCGTCGCCCTGTTCTTCCACAGAAGTGGTGTCACCGCCTAACAGGATAAAGCATACATAGTTACCGAACGCTTCGATGCGGGAAGCCTGGGACTTTGCTACATGGGAAGGATACAGGCTCTTTTCTA
>CALATN010000140.1 GCA_937891895.1 uncultured Clostridia bacterium | reverse complement strand
CTTAAAGAATGCGAAGGAAGTTCTTAACCGCGTTAAGAACGGCGAAGCTAACTACCACTTCATCGAAATCATGGGCTGCCCAGGCGGCTGTGTAAACGGTGGTGGCCAGCCTCAGGTTCCTGCATCTGTTCGTAACTTCGAGGACATTCGTGCAATCCGTGCGAAGGCTCTCTACGATCAGGACGCAGCAAGCGAAATCAGACTCTCTCACGAGAACCCAGCTATCAAGTCCATCTATGAAGAGTACTTTGAGAAGCCTGGCAGCCATAAGGCTCACGAAATTCTCCACACAAGCTATGTTAAGAGAGGTCTTTATTAATCCTTGAATTAATAGCAATAAAGGCACACGGGATTTAGTCCGTGTGCCTTTTCTTATTTTCCAAAATAAATCTGTTTAGCATTTTTATAAAACAGCATTTCTTTTTCATAGTCGGAAATATCAAGTCCATTGCAAAACTCAATATGCTTTGCTTGATTACAGCACCCATTATCTGAGCCAAAAATAAATCTTTCAGGCATTTTGCGGATTGCTTTTTCAAGAATAGTTTTAATATTTACAGTGTCACCATCAGCAACGCTTGAAATGTCAAAATGTACATTGTCATGCTTAGCCAATACATCAAAGCATTCTTTTAAATTCGGATAACAGCAATGACAACATATCAACCGTATTGATGAATATTTTTCAGCAGTATCCTTTATAATTTCTGGAGAACTGTATTGTGAATTATCCCAGCCAGAGTGAAAAAGTACGGGTAAATCATATTTTTCAGCTAAACGGTAAAGCAATTTCAAAGCTTTATCATTTAGAAAAATAGGCTCGTGACCGCAATATAGCTTTATACCTGCAATTTTTTTGTCAGTAATAAAACTTTCCAGCATTTTGTATTGTTCATCAAAATTATTAAATGGACTTATCCCACCTACAACAGCAATTCTATCGCAATCATCAAATAGTTCTGTACATTCCTTTAAATTACCTATGTTACTTACAAGCTCTGAATCAGAAATTATTATTCCTTTGCAAATACCATTCCTATCCATTTCATCAAGCAAAGCTTTTTTCTTTTCTGTAAAGCTCTGATAATTAGTCGAAAGGTGCATATGAGCATCAATTATTTTAGATGTGATTTTCATTTTTATTTCCTCCTTTTTTCTGACAAGGCGTAATTAAAGTAAAATAAAAACCGCAGATTTCTCTGCGGCTGAATTAAACTATGCAGAGCGAAAATCATTATTGCAACACAACAAAGCCGCCGCCAAGCAACAGCTATTTGCGTATTAACTTTGATCTTCTGCTCTTTCCGATTATACAATTACCGATTTTTCGGCATTTATATTATCGGTCAAATCACATCCTTTTAAGAACGAGTTTTCGCCTTGTCTGATGACATTGTATCATAAATGAAGGGATTTGTCAATTACGGGAATAGAAAAATACATATGGAAAAATTCCTGTGTGATTTTTTACCGCAATTATGAGTAGTAAAAGTCATTTACAAAAGAAAAAGCCTCCAAGCAAAGCTTGAAGGCTTGGTGCGGATAATGTGACTTGAACACACACGGTATTGCTACCACTAGAACCTGAATGGTATAATTATCTAATTATGTTATATTTTGTTAAATTATACTTTTATTTCCAGTTGGCTTCAAACGCTGATGGCAAAAGGGTTTGAAGGGGATTGTGTGTGACAAACAAGTGTTTTAAATGATGTGCTAAAAAATAATTTGCTGATATTTCGTTAGAAAAAGTGTTAGAAAAAATCTGCTGTTTTGACGATAATTTAATAGTGTATTTTGTTCTTTGAATTAGCTTCATTTTGAGCGAGTGGGGTTAGTTGAAAGAACAGAATTTATGTGTGTAATAGAAAGTTATTGTGGAGGAAGGTCAATATATCCTAAATTGTAATTAGCAACATTAAATAAAAAAGAAATTAAATTATCCGTATTATATTTATTTTTACATAAATCAAAAAAACGTTTATCGATTAATATATACTCACTTGGAGGTATACGATTTCCTGTTATTATAAAGTTATTACCATATTTTTGTTTGTGCATTTTTAAATAATCTAAATACATTAAATTGTCTTCTTCTTTTTCATAGTGATAATATGGTATGAATTGTTTGAGTACGGTTAATTTTTCATATTTATATGCACATATAAATATTTTGTCAAAATCATTTCCTAATAACATTTTATATATTTTTTTGAAGATATTGCAAACTAAAAAATTAATATGTGAAATATTAACTGAACGAGTATCGCTATCAATAGTGAATAATACACGGCATCTTACACTTCCATCAGACATTATTTCAATAAAATTTTGCATACCAGCTGGAAATAGTGGGTACTCCATATCCGCTATTGTTAATTTCCCGATACTAATTACATAAGAATAACCAACACGAGAAATACTAAAATCAGAATGGTAATTGCGAATATAATTACTTACTTTTTCTAAATCCAAATTCCAAAAATTTTTAAATAAATTTGTTTCTTCGGAACAAATAACTGAAAATCCCATATCTAAATACCCACAGAAATTACCTGCTGTGGAAGTATCTATAATTATTTCTTTAAGTTCAATTTTTTCTTTAATCCTTTTTAATTGATTTTCTTTTTTCTGGCTTAATTGAGATAGACGTATAGAGTCCTTTATTATACAAGTTCCTGACGAAACTCTTTCATATATCCCACCTTTGTTAGTAATATATGGAGGCATTGTTCCTTCTTCTATTTTTATAACATATATTGTTTTATCATCTAATCTAAATTTTTTGACATCGAAATTAGGTGTAGGTGTTATATTATCATGAAATGTTCCATTGATTTTCTGTTCATTCCATTTTTTGCATCCCCCAATTGTTTTGTCATCATTTATACCTAATAATATATATCCTCCATATGTATTAGCAAAAGCACTTATTTCATGTGCTAATTTTTCTGGTGATACATCGTCAGCTTTTAATTCAAAAAAACAATTTTCTTCAAATTCTTCCGATAGCAATTTTCTAATATCAGAGGAACGAAGTTTATTCCAGCTCTTATTATTAATGTTTATCATATTTAGCCTCCGTATTTTTATTTTGAGGTAATATCTTTTATCAATGATAGTGCAGTAGTAATATCTTTAAATTTAATTTTCTGTGATAATGGATGAGCAACATAGTTGTTCTTAAAAAAGTAAATTGAATTTTGTTTTTCAGCATAACTAATTTTAGATAACATTTTGAAATACCAAACACTATACACTAGGCATAAAATTGCCCAAAATATATGTTTGGTTGCAATTACAGTAAATAGCAGCATTAAAAACAATGTGAATAATATTGCTGGAACGGAAAAATTACTTATTACTATAGGCAAATAATGAGGATTCAGTTTATACATTATATATTCATTTTCAGACAGGATTTTTTTTACTGAAACATTCTTTTCATTAAGTTTTATTTTTGAATTATAAAATTCTTTATTAGATTTTAAAAGTAAGTAACGATTAATAAATTGATTTGTTTGGCAAACAGTCAACATAAGATATTCCATAACATTTTTAAAATCTTCAGTGCTGTTGATGTCGGTTTTATTGATAAGTGCATCAATATAGAAATTGAAATCATCATAATATTTTTTATATTCTACATATACTTCTTCTTTTGATAACTCATAATTATGTGATTCATATTTGTTCAAAACACTATTTTCTAATTTGTCCGCTAAAATGAGGCTATTTATACCGTTATAATATTTTTTGAGTTGTATTAATTGGAAAATTTCATAGTAGTAATAGTAGTCTCTATCATTTGTAGGGAATTTCTCTATAGGTTTATTTTGTTCTTTCTTTTTAGACAATGTAAAGCCTCCTTATAAATGTTATATATTAATTATATCAGCACGTTTGTTTACTGTCAATATTTGTCGGATAATAATATACATTTTTATCCATTTAACACCATTCTATCACAATTACGAACTATGTTAAACATTTAACAATCTCCATCAAACCCTTATATTTCCTAACAAAATTCCACATTCATCCTAAATACAAAATCCTCCAAATCAACCTACAAAACATCACTCAAACATAGAGAAAATAAGGCTTTTCCTCGAATGACACATTTCAATCCCTTATTTTATAAGGCTTTTGCAGCATTTATAATACTAAAATGCAAAGAAAATGGCTATTCTACGTTGTTTCAGGTGTGTATACCGAAAAAGTAACGTATTATAGCCATTTGTTTATAGTATTGATTTGTAAAACAGCAGGAAACATAGGAAAATAAAGAGTTTCACAAGCTTTTCTCTATGTTCTATTTCGATTCGGTATCCGAATACAAGGATTTCTCATAGTTCTTGATAAGCTTATTTAAAGTTGGTCTTGATGTGCCTAATTGACACGCAAATTCAGCTTTTGTAATTTTCCGTTTTATATATTCCTGATATAGTGTTTCAAACTTGTCAGATTTGAATGGTTTTCTGCCTTTGTATTTACCGTTTTCCTTTGCTATTGCAATTCCTTCACGCTGTCTTTCAAGCAGATTTTCACGTTCAAACTCTGCTATACCTGCAAGGAATGTCAGCATTAATTTTCCTGTCGGTGTAGATGTATCAATGCTCTCTTTGTTGCTTACAAGATGAATACCCTTTGATTTAAGATATTCCACTATGTCAAGTAAATCCTTTGTGCTTCTTGCAAGTCTTGTAAAATCATGAACATAGATTGTATCACCTTCACGAGCAAATTCAAGCATCTGCTGAAGCTGTGGTCTATTGGTGTCCTTGCCTGATACCTTTTCAGCAAACCATTTTTCTATTCCGTATTTCTCCAAAGCTTCAATCTGTCTTGCTTCGTTCTGTTCAACTGTTGAAACTCTGACGTATGCTATTTTCATTCTATCATCTCCAAAGTAAAGTTGGGGTGTACCTTATATTTAATATCTAATTTCCGCTGAATAACGTTAAGATGAAGTTGTTTTTTGAATTGTTTTACGTTATGTAAACAGGGTCTTGATTTCATCTTTACGCTTTAATGTAAAGCATAACCGTCCATTACAGACGGTCACACAATATACATTAACATTCAAATGAATGGTATTTTCTTATTTACTGATAAGTGCAGCGAGTCCCATAAACACCAACATAATTGAAGCTGTTCCGTCAGGCTCACCAAACTCATTGGTAACAAGCATTGCAGGGATGGCAAGCAGTATCATAGCTACCCCAAGCAACTTTTGTTTAGTATTTTCCGATAATGCTTTTTTACGTTTGATATTAGTAGTTCTGATGATTGGTTTTTCCTGTGGTTTTGTTTTATACGCAAGCATATGTATTCTCCGTTCTTTTTGGCTGTATTGGGTATCGGTGTTGATACCCCCGTACAGCTTTATTTTTTTTATCTGAAATAAATCATTTCAGCAAGACACATACAAAGATAGTTTTTATCTGTAGCATCAAGGTCAACATTAAGCCATGTTGCAGACATATCATCATCAAGTAATTCCGCATCAGCTTTATCAACAGGCTCAATCCAGATACCTATTTCCGCTGTGCTACTTTCAAAGAAATAAACAAACTCAATTCTTGACTTGTACTTAATAGCCTTGTCAGTATGCTCATTACCGTAATAACCATTTTCCATCGCAAACATTTCAACATCGTCTTTTAAAAGTTCCATAATTAAATCATTATTTGCAAAGGGGAGATCTAAAGCGTATTCATCAGACCCTTGTGTCCTGTCATATTTAAGAGCATTTTCCACATCAATGCCGATTTCAGAAAGGAACATTACAATTTTATTTTCGCCGTAAATAATCATATATTTTACCTCATTTCAAAATTATTTGGGACAACTGTTATATTAATCTCTATTTCTCAATTGCCCCGAAACATTAAGCTGATTTTGTCATATTACTAATAAAGTTATCAAGTGCATTGTCAATAATATCTTGTCTTTTCTCAACAGTAGCACGGGAATAAAGTCCTCCACCACTTGCAAGCTTGCAGCAATATCTGTTGTATTCTGCATAATCTTCAGATGATAAAAAGTAATTTAGAAACGCTGTATAATTTCCGTTGCTTAAATTTTCCATCATATTATACTTATACAGATTCTTAATAAGATGAGGAATGTTGCATGGAGTAAGGAAAGTATATTCTTCATCATTCATTTGTCTGTGAATAATGCTGTCAAGCTGATTGAAAAGGCTGTTGAGTTGTTCAATCTCCTTGATGCTTCCACTTTCAGCAAACTCTTCCGCAAATGTAATCATTTCGCTTGTGCTAAGTGACTTGAAAGGGAAGTCCTTTAAAAGCATTAATGTCCTTATTACACAACCAAGTACACCATCGTTTTTGGTTTTGATACTTTCAGCCTTTTCCCAAAACACACCATCACAAACAGGCTGTAAGTATTCCATCATAGCAGAGCCTAAAACAGTTCTCAGCTTTTGAAATGGCTTGAAAGAACTTCCATTGTTTACGCAAAATACAATATCGTCAAGTTCCTCATCGGAAAAGCCTTCATAAGAATAAACAGTTAATCTGTATTCAAGTATAGCTTCCTTTAAAACGTCAGGAAGTGCCTTGAATTTTTTACTTGCAAGGTCAAAATTTTCCGTTATTATATTACCGTCATCGTCACGATAACAACAGCGTATTGGTGCTGTATTCTTACTTAAAGCAAAACGGTTATTGATATAATCGCTTATGGCTGTACTTCTCTGCAAACCGTCAATAAGTGTTTTTTGTGTGTAGCTTTTGCTGTCTGCACGTCCCTTTGCTGTCAGGATAGTTCCTACAGGGCGATTAAGCAAAATGGAAAGAATAAATTTTGACTTCTTCGCACTGTTCCACTGGTCTGCTGTACGCTGAATGAGTGGGTCTCTGCATATATCGCCATTGTCAAATTTTTCTGTAAATTCCTTGATGTTGTATGGGATTTCCTTGACGTTGCGATTTGCTGACAAATCTATTGACATAAGAGTATAGGATTTTCCGTTATATTCAATAATTGAAGTAACCTGTTCAGGTTGTGTATTTTTCCGTTTTGCCATAAGTAAAACCTCCGTTACAGCTTTACAGCTTCTTTGAATTCTTCTAACTGTTTCTGGTACTTATCACAGTCAGGGTGATTGCTGATGCACATATCTTCCATAATACTTGAAACAATGTCAGGTCTGTTGAAGACTCCAAGCATACCGTATCTTGTAGTTTTTACTTTCATATTTATGGGTAAGCCTGTTTTATCGCATACTATATAATAGGTACTGCGTTCAAAGTTAAATGGGTCAAAAAGATGTTTTTCAAAGAAATCCTTCACTGAATAACAGGTTTGTACAAGTCCATGTCTCATTTTAACCTCAATATTCGGTATCGGAAGAAATTCCATATTAAGATTGAGATAGATTTTCCCATCGTCATCAACAAAAGAATTTTCCATGTTGATATATTCCATTTTGATTAAGCTGAGAAGATATATTTCAAATGCTGTGATTCTTATTATTTTTTCCATTATTAAGCACCTCTTTAAACTTCTGTATAGTTTTCTTTTACATAAGCGTTGAAATTGTTTAGTGTGTATTTCTTCCGTGTGTTTTCAGATCTTCCCATAAATCTAAGGTAATCATCTGTTACAGTGTAAAATGTTACTGCTATACCGTAAGAATTTAAAAATTTCCGCTTGCGATTCCTGTTATAATCAGCGACAATTTCAAGAAAAATCTTCCTTTCATTATTGTAAACAGTTTCAATGTAACCTGAAAGACCATCTACCCAAATATCTGCTTGCATAGGGTCTAAATCTGGTATGCCTGTAAAGTGGCGAATTTCCGTCAAACTGAGATTTGATGCCCTTTGACGTGCCATTTTGCGTGTTATATTTTCCAGCATTGTAAAACCTCCATAAGTTATTGACTTAATAGGGCGGTCAGTGCTATAATTTAATCAGTAACCGCCCTTTGTAGTGATTGGGAGTTGCTATGCCCTTATTAGAATTGCCGTTCTGTAAGGGCTTTTCTTTTTACTTAACTGTAAGTCTTTCATATGTCGAAGGCTTGATAAAGATGCTGTAAATGTCAGGACGGTTTTCCTGAAGTGCTTTACTGTCGATACGATTCGAGGTGACAACAGCAAGGCTACACTTGTATTCACCAATAACCATTTTGTTTGTGTCCTGTGATTTCATTTCACTCTTGATAATGCTTTCAAGTTCTGAAATCCTTGCTTCTGCTTCTTCTTTAAGAAGCTTAAATTCTTTGAGTTCCTTAATAATAGCGTGAAGTTCATTTGTACTCATAACGTAGTACCTCCTATAAAATAATGTTAATGTATAAGACTTTAAGCCTTTGGAATAGGGCTTTTGAAGTGATGCCCTTTAGAACACTTTATGTAATTACTGATAGATAACGCCGTTTGTTGTCTCTGTATAACCGTCATAACCTAAATCCCTTGCAAATGCTTCATAGTCAAAGTAACGCTGTGCAATTTCTGGAAGTTCATAACATTCTTCAACTATTTCATACGCAACATCTTCAAGGCTCATTCCGCTATAATATGTATAATCATCAATGTTTTCAATAGCTTCTTTAAGGTCTATTCCGTGTGCTTCAATGATTGCACCGACTTTTTCGATGTCATATTCATCAAGGCTTTCAAGCTGTGCAGCAAGTTCATTAAGTTCTTCAATGTTGCTGTATTCGTCAACGTTCAAACCGTCAATTTCTGTTTCAAAGTCTGTAATGAAGTATTCTTCATATTCTTCATTAATGCCGATACACTCCAGAACTTCTTCAAGTTCGTTCTCATCTACTGGAAGGCTTACCCATTCACCGATTAAC
Source organism: uncultured Clostridia bacterium (assembly GCA_937891895.1). Lineage (GTDB taxonomy): Bacteria > Bacillota > Clostridia > Oscillospirales > Ruminococcaceae > RGIG8773. Next base: position 27,492 of record CALATN010000140.1, on the reverse strand, counting down.
TCGCCTTCGTTGTATTTGCCTAAGTTTGTGATGAATACTTTTAATAATGTTGTAGCTGTCATAGTTGTGTACCTCCTGTTTTTTTTGGTTTGTGTTTGTTTCATTGATATTATTATACTACGGTTAACCGTATAATGCAATATGTATTTTAGCTAAAGTTAACCGTATATTTTTGTATATTTTTATACTGTTAACCTATATCCAAATCTGGTATAATATAAGTATGTTAGGAGGTGAATATATGGCGGTAAGAGAATCTCAAAAAAGAGCATCTCTTAAATGGGATAAAGAAAATATGATAACTATAGGTTGCAAAATCAAACGTGAAGATGGCGAAATGTTTAAAGCTTATGCTGAAGAACAAGGCAAAACAGCTAATACTATTTTGAAAGATTATGTATATAAATGTATAGGTAAAGATAAAGAAGAATCTTCTTTATAAAATTAGTATAAAGGAGTAAATCTACATTATTTTATCAAATAACAGCATATTTCTTTTACAACATACAGCAAAACTATAAAATCAGCACAAAACCCTATAAATAAAGGCTGTAAGCCTGTTTAAATGGTACTATAAAGGAGATAAACAATATAATAAACATCATTTTAAATAGTATCATAGGAGAAAATAACAATGTTTCATCACAAAAAGGAGTGATTTTATGCCAATGACAAACGAAAAAAGATACACAGCAGAACAATTTTACAAGCTTGATTTACAAGAACCTTGTGAACTTATCAACGGCATAATAGTAGATATGTCACCGTCACCAAATATAAAGCATCAAAGAATATCGGCAAGGGTAACAAACTTTATAACTAATTACATCAATAAGAATAAAGGCAAATGTGAAGTATTTAATGCCCCTACAGATGTAAAATTGAACGATGATACTATTGTGATACCTGATATTTTTGTAGCGTGTAAGCCTGAGAACTTTGACGAACAAAAATACAATGGTGCTCCTGATTGGATTATTGAAATAGTATCACCAAACAATTCAGAGCGAGATTATAAAGATAAATTGCTACTATATAAAAATGCTGGTGTCAAGGAATACTGGATAATTGACCCGACAAATGACAAGGTTATAGTATATTTGTATGGTAAATCAAATATTTTGGAGTTTTACAGCTTTGACGATGAAATCACAGTTGATTTATACAAGGACAATGCAGAGCCTTTAAAGATTTGCATTAGTGATTTGCTTCAGTAATAACTACAACACAAATAATAAAAGGTACAGCCAAAATAAAAATGGTTGTACCTTTTTTGTACTATTATATAGTATAATTATAGCGTTGTGCAGCGTGTACAATGGTAGTAATCAGAGCAGGGGAGCAGGTGGACGGGTATAGTTTACATTTAAAAAGCAAGTGATTATGTGGTATATAGGTATAGTAGTTCCACTCTACTCATAACCGAAATTTTCGTCACCGAATCGAAAAATCAAATCTCAAATTGCTTGACAATATGAGATGCAAGTGCTATAATCAAAATGTAAAACTCAAAATCGCCCTATTTTTGAGTTTTAAAATACTATACATATAGTTTGAACCTCAAATTGCTTAACGTTTTGAGTTTGATATGAATAAAATGAAGCATATGGCATCAAAATATATTGAGAGGTGAGATTATGTCAAAGCAGTCCTTATATAAGTTATTCTATGCAGATAACAATGAACATAAAAAAGAATATGAAAGACGTTTCACTTCGGATGATACGATTAAGTTCAATATCAATATCGGAGAATATCAAGCGTTCTTTTGCCAAACAGTAGATATATATAAATTAATGGTATCCATTGAAAGAACTGATAAAGAGATTTGTTATCTTTATGGCTTATTACCACCAAAAGCAATAAGACAATTTGAAAATCGTTGTCTTATTGATGAGATTGTTTTAACTAACAATATTGAAGGTGTTCACAGCACACGAAAAGAAATTGATGCCATTCTCAATGACTTATCACAACATAATGAGAAACAGCGTTTTTGGGGATTAGTAAAAAAATATTTATTGCTTATTAATGGTGAACATATACCTATGAATACTTGTCAGGATATAAGAAATATCTATAATGATATTTTCTTGGATGAAATAAAAACGTCAAATCCTGAAAACATTCCTGATGGAAAAATATTTAGAAAAAGTTCTGTAAGTGTATATTCAGCAACTCAAAAGGAAATTCATAAGGGCTTATATCCTGAATCAAAAATTATTGAGATAATGGAAAAGGCACTTGATATTCTCAATAATGACAGCATAGATACATTAATTAGAACAGCTATATTCCATTATTTATTTGGATTTATTCATCCATTTTATGATGGGAATGGAAGAACAAGCCGTTTTATAAGTAGCTATATGCTGTCTCATGAACTAAATCACCTTATTGGTTATCGTATTTCATATACAATTAAAGAGAATATCAACAAGTATTATGAAGCATTCAAAGTGTGCAATCATCCAAATAATAGGGGAGACTTAACTCCATTTGTTGAAATGTTCTTGGAAATTGTCGATATGTCCGAAAAGCAGCTTAGTTTAGCATTAAGAAAACGTGTAGATGCTCTTGAATATTATGAAAATGCACTTTCTGAAATGTTTACTAATGACAAAGTAATATTTGAGTTGTATTATGTACTTGTTCAGGCAACATTGTTTTCAAACTGGGGAATATCGTTCAAAGAACTTGAGGAGCATTTAAAAGTATCATACAATACTATTAATAAGTATATGAAGAACATTCCTCAAAACATCTTGATAAAGCAAAAGCAGAACAGGTTGATGTACTGTAGCTTTGACCTTACTGAATTGGATAAATACATTGAAGCAGAAACCAATTGATAAAAATATAGCCATTACTCAAAACGGGTAATGGCTATTGCTATTTATAATAGTGGGGAGGGGGTATAGTTTACAATTGAAACTATTTAAGTACCTATAATATAAGTACCCGTATACACCTATAGGGGGTATAGTTTACATCAAAGATATTGAGGTGTGGTCAATTTGACGACACCTGAAAAGTTCAATTGAACATATCAAAAAACAATAAGGTACTAACGTATTGAAAGTGCCTACAGAAGAATACTATTTCCTTTACCGATAAAGTGAATATTCAACTACACATGATTTGTGGGTAGTTAATCATCTTAATTGCAGCTGTCAATATTCTCTTAAAGAATAAAGAAAATATTTGTTTGTAGTGAGTATTAACCATTTTGGTTAGTGCTGATGTTTATTTTATTTCAGATGTACGGATTTCGTACATTCGTACATTTGGATATTGATGAACACTATGCACGGTGATTAGGGTTAGTCCGAAAAACGGACAGACCACAAAAACGTTAAACAACTTTATGTACCCTTGGGGTACTATTCAAACAAGTAAACACAATTTGATTAGTACCAGTAGGGTACAGAATGACCAATGTATAAATATAAACTATTTTTATAAAGAGAGATTAATTCGCAGCAATAAAAATGCTACTGTAAATGACTACTTAAAACAGGGAGTAATTGTTGTAAAACCAAGTGTCCGAATTTCGGACGGCTGGTTTTATGTGTCCACAACGGACACTCACAAATCATATCGAAATTAACGAATCTGAATGGCATTTCAGGCACTTTCAATTTTGCCTATCACACACTTTACCAACAACGTAGCAGAACGGTAAATATCCCATTCAGATTTGATTACAGCTATACTATTTACAATGATTTTGAGCGGGTCTATTTTTAGCTGAAATACAAAAGAGTATTTCTTTTAATTTGAAGATGAGAGTGCTTCAGAGGGTAATTAGTAGGGTGAAAGTAGAGTGCTGGATTTATGGTTAATTTGCTTTGTAAATGGGGAGAATAAGGTGTCCTACACTCTATATGTATAGGACACTAATGTAAAATATGATATTAATACATATCCAATTCTGTCTCATCATCATTAGATTGGCAACGTAAAGTAATTAATTCTGTAATCTCTTTATACAGTTGTTTGCTCTCTTTTGAAGTTAATGACTCTGTTAAGTGAAATGGCAATCCAAAACAACCGACCGTAAAACTACGGGTTTTTGTTTTTTGGAGATTACTATATAATGAATGAAGCTTGTTAACTGTATATTCCGAATTAATATCATTCAGTGTTTCTAATATTTCAAATATTTTCTGAGATATTTCGTAAAATTCATTTATATCGTCAGGTAATTGTGTATCATTTAAGTTAGCTTTATTAAAAACTAAACCTATATTTTCTTTTTTCATAAGTTTTTTTCGTTCTAATAAAGTATATATCTTATCTGTAACAAGTCTGTCATGTGCTTTTTCTGTTGCAGTTATTTCATCATAACCTTGTTTTAAATACAATCCATAAAGTATGCCGTTAAGATTGATATAGTTTGAAGTTGTTACTTTACCATCTATAATATATTGGAGTAAGTTAATGTCTAAATCAAAAATAATACGTTCGCCTATTCCTCGTTCATCTTGAATTATCACAATGGTATTCTTTTTGTATTCTTCTGCATTATCAATGAAACGATTTGAATTTACCTCATTCATAACATCAAAAGAGGTTATATTGCTATCTTGAAGTTCTGTTTTAATATACTCAATGTATGATTTAGGTATTTTTATTTTACGAAATTGTTTGTCAAAGCGAACAAATTCTTCATTTTCACGAGTTTCAGATTTCGATAAAAATGGCATGATTCCTTTATCTAAAAATTGTGTGATAATAATGTCGCTTTCATCGCTCTTGCCTTTAAAGTAATTAAAAATCTTGAATAACTCTGGTAACTCTATTTGAGATGTCTTACCATTTTCAAGATTTGATATATAACCTCCACTACGATTAACAGCTTTTGCTAATTCCGCAGCGGTTATTTTGGTTACAACTCTTAAATGTTTAATTGTTTCGGAAAGCTCTTTTGTTACTTTTGTATATGGCATAGATACATTCACCTCACGTTGTATATATCATATCACATTTTTGAATAAAAGTCAATGAATTTCACGAATTTCATAACATAGAAAAAATATCGTGAAATTTGTGATGTTTTTTCATTGACATATTGATAATTAAATACTATAATGTAACTATACCGAGAAAAACCTCCCTGATGCTGACAACATCAAAGAGGCTTCCCATTATAAAATATGAAAATAAAACTTGTGAGCTGACAACTCACAAAAAATCTGTTCTTGATTAAGCTGACAACAAAATCAAGAACTATGTATAAAGTGAATAGACCACACCTTGACGATGTAATCTTATTCCATTAGATTATACCACAAGCGAAATCGATTGTCAAGGTGACGATGGACAAGCTATATCTGTATGGATATGGTTTATTCAGTGTCACCTTTTTTAATTTCAATTGTTATGTCAGGGTGTGACTCTATGGAAAGGAGAAGTCCAATGTAGAGATATGCCCTGACTTTTTATTTTTACATTAACAGAGAATATCCCGTGAGTGAGAGCAGCGGATTTATATAAATGAAAGGATTAGAATTATGGCGTATTCAAAGTATCTTATCGAAAATGCAATTGAACAGATGGCTAAAGAAATTGAACAAGAATTGAAGGATGTTCCCTTGGATAAGGGCTTACTTGTACTTAGAGCCAAAGCTGATAAGCTTGCTCAACGTTTCAATACAACATCTGTTGAAATTGGCAAAATGTATATGGACTATATGTCAAAGAATAACAAGTAATTTAAAAAAGGAGATTTTTATTATGTCAAACACAATTAATGTAACTATTTCAGAAAACGCTGTACTGGCACACGCACTTTATGAGGTAATTGATAAAGACTATAACATTTGCTATTTCGAGGATTTCGTTTCACATAATCCAGCAAGAGAAACTCAAATCGATTATTTACTTAATTGTCCATCATCCTATTGTAATCTGCACTTTATGAGTGGCGATAATACGGAACAGCGTGTAAATGATGAGTGGACAGAATTTTTTGAAAACTGTGATGCTCCAATTTGTGTCCTTACTTACTTTTTGAGAGACCTTCTGCATTGTTTGAGTGAATATAACCTTGAATATGTGTATGAAGACACCAGCAAAATTGTTTTTGAAAACGCTGGTAAGATTCTTTCAATCGTTCAGAGATACATTGACGGTGAAACAACACCACCTATCACTTTGCTTGAAGAACTCAATGAAACTGATTTTTATAATATCGGTAAATGTAAAACAGCTGAGTATGTAAGCGGAAAAGTTTGGACATCAACACAGACAGATGATTATAATATTTTCTTTAATAACCTTGAAGGTTTTGAAAAGGGAACTATTGAAACAATTTCTGATACTCACAAATATAAAACCAACTTTAACCATATTGTTTTTGATGGAACAACTATCATTTTTTATGAAATGAAAAGAAAAGATGATACTTACGATTATACTTGTAACAGCCGTTTTATTCTTTCGCCTGAGGATATTAAAACAATCAAAATTGCAGATACCGAGTCTACAGAAGAAAGCACATATCACATTTATCTTGTAACTATGTCTGACGGTGCTGAATTTATGATTACCACATTCTATTATAGATAATTTAAGTTAATCCAACATTAACAGCGAACACAGCCAAAGTGAGATTAAGGCTTATACTATATAAAAGGAGATAGATAATATGAAGGATAATTCAACACAAAATCTTATAGTAGTAAATGCTGTAGCTGATTTAATTGCAGATTGTTATGATAATACAACACCTCCACACAATTCAGAAAACATAGCAAGATTGACAAAGGTGCTTAATACACCTGACCTCTGTTGTGGAGAAAATATTGAGAATGATACTATTGTAAAAAAGTATCAGGACAATGTTGTTGATAATATGTTTGTAGACATTTTCGCCCTTGAAGAAGACATTTACTATGCACTTAATAGAATCGGAGAATCCGAAGGTATTATACCTTATGTTAATGCAGGTAAGCTTTTCACAATGGTTGAAGAAAAGTGTAAACACAGCAGCGCAACAAGCATTATTGATACTGATAAGTCTGACGAATATTTCAAGAAGAACGCTGAAAAAGCACTTACAGAATACAATAATCTTAAAGCACATCGACTTCACAAGTTTCCTGCATTAAAGAAGTTTAATACGATTGCAGATACAGTTAATGATGGTGATGGCGAATATGCTATTACAATTATGTTTGGGACTGAAAATTATGAATATGCAGGGAACTTTACAAATGTGATTATCGGTAAAAGCTCTATTGTATGCTCATTAAATTTAGGCTATGCTGTAGCTTCTGCATTTACTATTAATTTCAATGAGATTGTCGAAATCAAGGACAATAAGGAAAATGGAACATTTGTGATAAGTGTTTCAAATCCTGAAAAGTACAATTGTGACAACATTGTATTTGCATATCAGCATCTTTTGGATTAATAAAGAACGGTAACAAATAAAGAGAAAAATACAAAGCCTAAAATAGTGTAGAACGAAAAATTATGAAGGGGAAGATGAATAATATAGATGGCAAGATTTAGTTTAGACAATTATTTAAAGGTGCTGTTTGATTTTGACGAAGAAACAGACGATTTCAGCCTTGAAGATAACGAATTTGTAAGAATAGTTGCAATTAAGGCTGAAAACGAGGATATTTCCTTGCAGAAATTCTTCAAACATAAATCAGAAATTGAGGAGTTTATCAAGAAATATAAGTACAATTACCATATTTATATAGGACTTGCAACAACTAAAGGGCAATCAGGAGAAGCTTCTCATATGTACAAAAGAAAAGTGTTGATGCTTGATTTTGACAGAAAGGATTATCCTGAATATACTGACGTTACGGATTTTTCAACACATATCAAGAGCAGAATAAAAACACTGTTTAACCATATGATTGTTGATACTGGACACGGTTATCACTATTATATTGCTACAAAGAGATATAAAAATAATGAGCGTATGACAACAGTAAATCATGAATTAGGGGAAATTCTTGGTGCTGATTTGAAAGCAACCTTGATTACACAAATTGTGAGAATCCCTACAAGCATTAATTTGAAGGATAAGGAAAATCAAAAGGTTGTTGCGATTGTAGCTAACAATTTTGAAAGTAATCCTGAGAGATTTAAACCGTATAATCTGCTTAAAATAGAAGCATTAATTGAGCAGAAAAAATACAATAAAGTATTTTGGGAGCAGGTGCAAAGAATACCTCCTTCAGAATTTACAACAGAATCCTCGTACTATTGCATTGAAGCTATGATTGCTGAAGGTGTGCGAGAGGGTGAGCGTAATTTTGCTTTAGGACGTATCACAAATTATTTAAGAGATATAAAGGCATATACAGAATATAATGCGTTAAGAAAAGTCCACGAGTGGAATTTGAGATGTCAACCACCTAAACCACCTGAAATTGTAGAACAGGACTTTAAAGCATATTGGAATGGAAAATACAAGCTTTTAGGTTGTACTGTTCCGAATGAACGTGACCAGCAAACTATAAATAGATTTTGTGATAGAACATTATGTAGAACCGTAGAGAAGCAAACAGGAAATGTTAAAAGTGAGGAACTGATGATGGATAATAACCAGCTTAAAGATAAGGTAATTCAAAAGCTTAATGGTTATCATTATATGATTATAAGCGTACTTGATTTTAACAGTAAGGGTTTGTCAAGGAAGCGTTTAGTGGAGAAATTAACAAACACTACGACAAAGAAATGTTGTATTACAAGAGATACATTAACAAAATATCTTAATGACTTGTTGGAGAGAAACTATATCACATATAATGACACTAAAAAAATTTACTTAAAGACCGAGATTGCAAATTATGGTGCTGGATATACTCGATATTCATATTTTGCAACACTTTGTTTAATAAATAAACTCATAAATAAGCAGGAATACTTAGTTTATTTGTGTCTTGCACGAAATTTACAACTCAATAGAGATGTTACTTACGCAACTCTTGCAAAAGATTTGAAAATGGATGAAGGTAACATAAGCAGATATATTCAAAGGCTTAATAAAGCTGGAATTATCGCTATTGAAAGAAATACTAATCTTAATGGAAGAACTTATAATGTATATAAAATAGCTTCCTAATAATTATTTATATATTTTTTATTTTGAATAATTAATTTATAAGCATTTTTATTTTTAATTGAATTATAAGTACACTATTATTATGGGTACTGTATTCCCGTAGGGGGTCTCCGACGGTGGTATCCCTACGGGATATAATTCATTTGTTATACAATGGTTGTAAAAATCTTGCATAAATCTTTGCAATGATAGGATTTTACTGACATTCAAAATTGAAAACTCACTTGTAAAAATCTTGCATTTTTGTTGAGCGTAAAAATCAATGTGGTAATTTTTGAGGTTTTTTCAAAGTTTGTAAACAAATTTAAAGGAAGGTGATTATTATAGCAGAACTTATTGACGTATTTAAAGAGTACAGGAACGGAAACAAAGAGATATTTGATACTCTGTATAGAGATGAAATTGAATACACTTATGCAAATAAGCAAGATGACGATACTGAGTTTGAAGAAGATGAAGATGATAACGATGACGGAAGAAAATATAAACGAAGTCATTTTAAACTTACTGACGTTAACTTAGAACGAATTATCATAAACCGATACAGTGAGTTTACAGAGTTTGGTATAGATACAGAACATAATAAATACTCAGATTCTATATATTGCGGAACAATTGAGGATTTAAAGAAAACGGCAATTGCAATATTGCATCAAATGTTTAAAGACCAATCATTTAATCCTCATACAAGCAGTGAAATCTATCAAACGTTGACATATAAACTGAAGCTGTTTTTAGGTAAAAGTATAGGAATGTCCGTACATTACAATAGTGATATTTGTGTCAACAGCAATGATGAAGAATATTCATACTATTCTCTTATAAAGAATCCTTGTCAATCAGGTTTTATTGATGAAGAAAATGTAAAAAGTGATTACATAGGTGGATTTAGAGAACTTATTAATATTCTAAAGACCTATGATGTAAGTGAACTGTGTTCACCTAATGCAACAACGCAGAGAAATGTAATTAAACTTTTGCAAAGATATTACAGATACAAATACTATCTTAAACAAGATGATTTTGACTTTCCAAAGGACTTTGAGATGATTTCATTATATCAGCTTAGATACAATGAAGAAATTTCACAGCAGCGTTATTCAGCCGTGCTTGATGAAATATTTCAGTTGCTTTGTGATTGTACTGTTGAATTAAAAGGTACATCCCTGACAAGAAATCAGTATCGTAACCAAACACAAAGAGGTGACATTAATAATGTATTTATCAGACAGACAACATATAAAACAAACCGTCTTATAGTTATGGCAAATAAACTCATTGACTATGTACCTGAAACTGTTCAGGATGATACTTATTATAAATGGATTTCAGATGATGATATTGTTGAAATATGCAGCAATAACAAATCTTTAATTGCAAATATTAAGGACAAGCAGAACTTAACTCTTGACAATTATGCAGATACTCTTAATGCAATAGGTTATATGTTGCTTGATTACTGCAAACAGAAAGTAACATACTTTTATGACAGATTTATGGAACGATACAAGGATTATGAATTTGATACAGATAACGTTTTTAATGTTGTTATGGGTGGAAAAGCAAATCTTAAATTTGATTTGTGGAATATAAAAAGTAAATCTGATGGTTATTCTTTATTAGGATTTAAAACAAAGAATGGTAATGTTGTTGCCTTTAATGGTGCAAGTGGAAATGTAAGAATCGAGCGGGTGTATTGTGTGCAAATCGGTAATGCAATATTTTTCGTTTCAGATAATGATAAGAGAATATATTGCCGTTCTGCTGATAAGGAATTGTTCTTTATCAAGGAAATAAAACATAAATATAAAACTTTTAGCAAGAGAGTTGCTTAAAATATGGGAAAATCTATTGTTTTTCTCTATAATAAGTAGGAGCAGAAAACCTCAAAACATTTTCTTCTCCTAAAATTACAAAAGGTATGTGTTTGACTTTTGTAATCTACTCACGGTTTTGAGAACGCCGTGAGTATACCATACCTGTAGTATAAGGTTGCTATTAAAAAAAGTGTATGCTTAGTTTTAATAGCTGTATTCGCATTAAGAAAGTGTATGCTTAGCTGTAATACGAATAAAACCTTATATGAATTGCTACTTGGTCTTAAATGTATTTGTGGTGTGAATTGTGTGGCAAAGAGGTTTCTTTGTTGTTGGTGAATGTGTGTGAGTACATTTAAGATACAGGGCAATGTTTAGACGGTGCTTCTCCACCTTGTCGATAGACAAAAGTGAGACCTTTATTTGATAAACTCCTCTGTTTTTATGGTTCAAGCGGAACAGGGGAGTTTTACTATTAAAAGAATATTTTATGAAAGGAAGTGAGAGAAATATGAGTAGATATTATGATATTGACCATTAGTAGATGGTTACTTATCAGTGACGGTTAGCAATGACCGTCTTATTTTTATCGCTATAAATGGATAGGAGGTGAAACGGTTGAACGTTATTTTGAAAAACAAAACAAAGCAGTTTTTGTCAGCTTCAAGGCTGAATAAGACAGATTTTGCAAAGTATGTTGGTATGAGTGTAACAACATTAAATAGTTGGCTACGAAATGAAAGAGAAATCAGCACGAATTTGGAAAATCAGATTTCTTATTTTATGACAAATTATGTTAAGCAGCTTATTGAAATCAGTAAGTAAAACAAATAAAAAACAGTTCTTAAATGAACAGAAAGCGAGGATAAAATTGCATGGACGAATATAAACAGACCGCAAAATACATTGCAGAAGGAAGGTGGTTACAGTAGGTTTATGCAACTGGTTATTACAAAATGAGTAGGTCAGCAAGCTATATCCCAAAATTCTTTTAGGAGGAGTTATCCTATATGCAATTAAAAAAATACTATGGCAAAAACCAAAGCAACTTTAGAAAACTTGCGTCAATACATCGAATATCTCGACAACGAGGAGTTCAGACCTGTTGTTGGAGTTGATAACTACTTTATCAGCAATTACGGTAGATGTTTTTCACTACATAGAAATGCACTTATTAAACCATCCTTAAATTATTTCAAAAGTAACACACCTTATTTGTGTTATTATCTGATGAATAATGCAAAAGGTAAATGGTATAAAGCACATAGACTTGTAGCACAAGCATTTATCCCAAACCTATTATCTAAAGAAGAAATACATCATATCAATGGTGATGTTACTGATAATAGAGTAGAAAATTTGATGTGGGTAACACAGGAAGAACATTTCAAGGAACATAATAGAAAAAGCCGTAAAACAGCTTAATTTAAAAAGTTAATTTTATCGGATAAAAAATAATGGCTGTACCGACAAAGTACAGCCTTATATATAAATGCAATTACCATTTGTAAGAGCAGTTTTTACAGCAGTAGGTTTTAGCAAAATCACTACTAAACACACCGACAGCAGCGTAACTAACAAGTTTTTTACCTGTTGAAATTTTCTTGACATTGTAAGAGCCACAGGTGGGGCATTGAGGAACATTAATACGGACAGTTTGGTCTTCCAAATATATGTTCCTATCTGTGTGTTCAATATTGCACTTTTCGCAAACGAGTTTATAATCGTCTTTGAGTACACAATGTTCATCATCGTGATACTCCATATCAGCGTAATCAATAAACTCTATATTGCTACATTCACATCGGAACATTGCACTATCACCATCAAAATCATCAACGAGATAAAACATATCAACACCTCCATATTATCTTTAATTTAGTTATACCATAAATAAAAAAATATTTCAACTGAAAAGAAAGGAAAATAGAATGCAAAACAACTTAAATATAAAAGTTACAGCAGACTTGAATGTAACAAGGTCTGTTGCACAAATAAATGCAGAAATAAAAAAGATTGAAGGTCAATTAAGATACCTTAAACTTACAGCAACACTTGATAAGGGTAAGTCAAACGCTGAAATTCAGAAGCAGATTGCTACGCTTAATAAGCAAAAGAAACAGCTTTATGTTGATTTGAAGTTAAGACAAAAAGACCTAAAAAATCAGTATAAACAAATTGAAAAGCAGAATAAAATGCAACTTAATGTTGATACAACATCTGCACAAAGAAATATTGCTAATGTTGGTACAACAATTAAGCAGACCGCAAGTGAAACAGCTACTTTAGGTTTTGCATTAAAGTCAGCACTTAGTAATGCTGGTCTGGTTTTATCCGCACAAACAGCCCTTCAATTAGTGCGTAAGGCAGCAAGAGAAGCAACGGAAGCTGTTAAGGAATACGATACATACCAAACTAATCTATCTGTAATTACAGGTGGTACAAGGGCAGATTCAGATGATATTATTGCTGACCTTGCAGATAAATCCTTTGAGTATAAAGTTGATATTTCCGAGTTGGAAAGTGCAACTGAAACACTTTTAAGAACAGGCAAATCCATGGAGGAGATTGAACACTATCTTAAAGATACAGTTTATCTGTCAAAGATTGGTTTTCAAGATGCAACAGAATCCGCAGAAAATCTTGTTACTATCGGTAACGCTTTTGAATACAATGCTGAAGAAATGGAAAATGTAGTAGACAAGCTGTTAGCACTTGATACTGCTTCCAACACTGTTGCTGGTAAACTTGCTACTGCTCTTGCAAAGACAGCACAAAACGCTAAACTTGCTGGTTTGGAGATTGACCAGCTTGGTGCTATTGTTTCAGGTCTTCGTGATACAACAGGTAAGAGCGAGGACGAAATAGCAACAGCCCTTAACTCTATGACAGCAAGAGTATATAATGTAAAGCTGGGCAAGTACGAAATGGAACTTGAAGATGGCACAACGGAAGATATTACCGAATCCCTTAACAATACGGAACGTATGCTTAAAACGGTTGGTATTTCGTTGAGAGATAACAAGAATCAATTTAAGGAAATAGACGAGATTATTAATGAGATTGTACCTAAGTGGGATGAGTTTACAAATGTACAGCAAAACTCTATTGCAAGTACCTTTGCAGGAACATACCACAGAAATACATTCATTTCTCTCATCGAAAATTGGGAGAAAATCGGAGAATTAACCGCTATTAGTGCCGATTCAGCAGGTCAGGCAGCTACTAAATACAGCACATACATTGACAGTATAGAGGCTAAAAGTTCTGCTTTGAGTACGTCTATGAAAGAACTTTGGAACGGTCTTGTTACAAACGAATTTGTAGGTAATTTGACCGATGCTACAACAGGTGTAATCAAGTTTACCGATGAATACAGAGTGCTTCAAAATCTGCTTAAATGCGTTACATTTTACGCATTTGCAAAGGGTTTAGTATCAACTAAAAATAGTCTGCTTGGTATTGTAACAGACGTAAAGAATGTATCAACTGCATTTGTACAGCTTGATACCGTACAAAAAACAGCAAAAGGAACAGAACTTTATAAGAGTAATATAAAGACACTTGGAACAACTGTTTCTACGTTATCAGATAAGCAAGTCAAGTTGCTGTTAAGTACAAATCAGTTAAGTAATTCACAGAAAGTTGCTATTCTTCACGCAAGCGGATTGAGTAAAAAGGAAGCTGAATTAAAGGTACAAACATTAGGCTTGTCAACAACACAAAAGACAGCAACGGCTTCTACTGTTTCGCTTTCGGGAAGTCTGAAAGCATTGTGGAGTGTAATAAGTGCAAATCCGATTATGGCTTTGACTATGCTGTTTACAGGTGTTTCAATGGCTATTTCAACCTACAAGCAAAAAGTAGAAGAAGCAAGAGAACAAGCTGTTGAGTCTGCTGAAGAATATAACGAGCAGATTAAGGCACTTCAGAATTTGCGTAATGAATACCTTAATATTGTTGATAGTGAAAGTACAGTAAGCGAAAAGACAAAAGAACTTAACGAATGGAAACAGACACTTATTGAAACATACGGTTTTGAAAAGGATGCTATTGAGCAAGTCAATACAGCCCGTGCAGATGGACTTGAACTTCTTGATAAAGAAATCCTTAAAAACCAAATCAATGCAGCGGAAACTTGGCTGACCGATAATAAAGATGCTTACGATGAAGCAAAAAGTGTACTTACTACACAGGACACTTCAAGACAGCGAGTAAAGAATACTGTTATGAGCGTTGCAAAGGATGAACTTGATGATTATTCAGATAATTTTGATGACATTATCAAGCAGTTAAGTATTAAAAATCCTACTAAGGATAATCCTTTAGCACAAATCAATATTAAGGGTGGTACAACGCTTGAACAGCTTGAAAACCTTAATGCTGTACTTAATGATATTACATCTATAAAAGTATCAAAGGGATTGAACAAGGCTGAAGAAGAATTGTATGATGCTTTGCTGAAAAAGCAGAAAGAGTATAAAAAGGTTGTTACCGATGATATGATTGACATATTTGAAAACGGTAAAAAGTATACTGAAATGCTTCAAGTATATAACTTTGAAACAACCGAGGGTATCAATTTTGAGAATGTAACACAGGACAATTACAAGACATTCAGAGATGAATTTCTTAAATCTGTTGGATTTGGCTTAAAGAAAGACAGTACGGATTTTAGTCTTGACATTGAACAGACTTTGCTTGAAATGCTTCCTGACCTTGAAAAAGCGTATAGGGGTATTGAAGATGTTGCTGTAGAGAGTGCTGAAGCAACTGTTAATGCAGATACTACCATTGCAACAGCTAATGAAGAAACTGCTAAATCCTTTGATGATATTCAAAAGGCTTATGATGAACTTGCAAAGTCAGCTTCAGCTTATGTGAAAAATCAAAAGACAGTTACAGAAGCCATTGAGGAACAAGCTAAATATGGTCAGCTTTCAGCTACTACAATTCAATCTCTTGTTGATGCTGGATATGCACAGGCACTTGTTACAGACAAGGAAACTGGTGCTGTTACATTAAATGTTGATGCTTACAACAAACTCAATGCTGAAAAGAAGCAAATGCTTATTTATGAAGCAAAACAGCAAAAGGCTGATATTGAAAAGAAATATCGTGATGAACAATCAGCTATTTCTGACCTTACCATTGAAATGCGTTATGCTAACGAGGAACGCAGGAAAGCTATTGCCCTTGAATTAGCACAGCACGGTCAAAATATGGCTGATTATGCTGATATGATTGATGGTATCAATAGCAATATTGTAAGCCTTGATGCACCATCTGATTATAGAAGTAGCGGAAATAGCAAGCCTACATCTGTAACAAACTTTGAAAAGGAACTTGCAAGAAAACAGCATTTGATTAATACTGGAAAAATGCGAGAAGATGAAGCGTATTATGATTGGCTTGAAAAGGCAGCGTATGCAGCTTATTCTGGTTTGGCTGATTATGAAGATGAGTTGTATAAGTATCAGGAACAAGTTTACAAGGGCAGACAACAGCTTGCAGAAAATTATTTCAACGAGCGAGTTAATGAACTTGAAGAATATGCTGAAAAGGTTGAGAAAACCTCTGTTACTTCCGATGGTACAAAGCTGACTTCGCAAGAAAAATGGCGTGAAATCGCTGATATTTACCGTGAAATTCAAAATGAAATCGCACAGCGTATCAATGATATTGTTGAAATAGGTGCTGACAGCAATAAGGAATTGCTTGATGAACTTAATAAGCAATATGAGGAATACGCTGAAAAGATTAGCGATACTTTCAGAAGTGCTGTTGAAGAGGAAGAAGATTTAGTTAATGCTCAAAAGGATAGATATTCTGATATTTATGATGAGAGAATTGACAAAATCAAGGAACAACAAGATGCTATGGAAAATGCTGTTAATGCTGAAATTGAAGCTATTGAATCGAAAATCGAATATCTCCAAAAGGTAAACGATGAAGAGAACGCAGCACTTGAAATTGAAAAAGCACGTCAGGAACTTAGGAAAGCTGAACAGCATACAAGAAAAGTTTATGGTGCTGACGGTAATATTACCTATGAGCAAGATAAGGTAGCTATTGCTGAAGCAAGAAAAAATCTGGATGAACTGCTTTTGGAACAGCAGATTACAGCGTTGGAAAACGAAAAGTCTGTACTTGAATCTATCCGTGACACTGAAACAGAGGGATATAATAAGCTGATTGAAAGCCTTGAATCTGAAAAGGAACAGGGTGAAAAACAATTTGATATTCTTCTTCAAGTGCTTGATAATTACTTGAATCCTAATGACAGCACTTCAAATGTTGATGTATGGAGTGAGCTTGCAAAAACAGAGGGTGCTAAATATAGTGACGGTGTATGGAGAGATAAGGATAACAATGTAATTGACATTGATAAAATGCTCAATTCTTCAAATACACCTCAGATAATTAGTGCTATTGATATTGATGCTTGGCTTAAAAAGCTGAAGGCTTCACCAGAGTTTATTCAGGGTGTGCAGAGTGGTAATGGTAATGCTATTACTGCAAAACTGACAGATGCAATAAATACAAATGGTAGTAAGCAATTTAATGACCAGCATAAACCTGAATGGTCTGCAAGCAGAGATAATTATAAGATTAATAATCAGAATCAGGTTATTAACAATACAATTGGTGACGTTCACGTTCATAATCCTGTTAAGGATGGTAGCGAAATTGCAAGTGAATTGCTGACAGAACTTACAAATGCTTTTGAAAGACAGATGTATACTAACATAAAAAAGTATTAAGTAAAAAAATTATACGCCCTGCTTGATGGTGGGGCGTATTGTTGTTTTGTCATTTGTTACATATAAAAATATGATTATTTGTTTGTTTTGTTGTGTAATATACAAAAATATTGACAAATATATACTTATAGAGTTATAATAAGGAGGTAAATTATATTGCGTATTCTCATATCGAAGGGATGGAATAAAATGATTATCAATCATAGCTATAAGTTAAGTGCTTTTGGGGAATTTGTTAATATTCAACCAACACCAGAGAATATGATACTTCTTTTAGAGACATTTGGTGAAATGAAATTATTACCATCTGTTTATGATGAGTTAAGCACATCAAATGAAGAAATAAAACCTATTAAAAGATTGGCATTATTATCCGAAGATAATAAAGAGCGTTTTTTAATAGGTACTACTCGTATTGATTATGAAATAATAGCTAACGAAGATACCGACCTTGAAAAAGATAAATTGGATAATTATATAAATCGTGCTAAAGAAATATTTTCTTTGATATCTGATAAATACAAAATAAAATTTTCTCGTTTAGCATTAAATACAGAGAATTATTTGTTGCAATTTGCAGAAGGAAAAGTAAGTAACTTTATTAATTCATATAATGTTATGGAACCTAAATTTTACAATGGTAAAGAAAAAAATGAATTTAAAGTTCATCTTTTAACACGTATAGACGAAAATATAAATGGTGTTGCTGAAGGTATTAATATCAATACTAATATATCTAAATCAAATTTTCATTCAAAAGAAGTTGAAAATACTGAAGGGTTAACTGTAACAGTAGATATAAATACATTATTTGAAAATAAAAATCAGAGATTTAGTCCAGTTGAAATGGATGATTTTGTTAAATCATCTTTTATAATATGGGACGAAATTATTTCAGATTTAGGTGAGAAAATTGAATGTAATGGTAAATGATAAAGTAAAGTGTGTATTCTATATATGTGATAACGATAATACAGAAACTATCCAGAAAGCCCAAAACATTGAATCTACTAAAAATGAAAATCAAGACATTTTAAGTAATGATGTTAATTCTGATTATGAGAATTTATACACGGTTGATAAAACAAGTGTAGATAAAATAATGAGCATTGTTACATCTGAAAATGATAATGATGTTACTAAAGGGATATTATCAAATCTTGATGACAATTCTACATCGTTATTACGGGATAATAATACAGTAGATAAAGAGAAAATAGAAATTGATTTTGAAGCAATGATTACATCAATGCTGAGAAATGAAGATTTTGAGTGTGGTATTAGTAATCAATCAGAAAATTATTTCAATAATTGTTTGATGAAGAATAGGGATGATACATTAAATAAGCTATTATTGTCATTTGTGAATAATTTTCATTCTAATAATGCACATATTGTAGTAGGATTTCTTCATATTATATCACATTTCAAATATGAACAAGTATATCCAACTGGACAATCAATAGCAATAATGTCATTAAGTTATAATGACTCTGAAGTTCAAGAATATGCAATTAAATGTTTTGAAAATTGGGGAAATATTGACGGAATAAAAAAGTTAGAAGCAGTAAAATATACTGATAAATGGCTTGACGATTATGCTCAAAGTGTTATTGAAGATTTAAAAACAAGGTGAATTTAATGTCATATTTAGTACGGAAAATTTCAAAGGCAAAATGGGATAAAATTAAAGATATAACGGATTGCCAACAAATAGATGGAGATGTTATTTCTGATTTAAGAACAATGTCAAACACATTATCATTTTGGCGAATTAATGATGAAAGTGAATTAGATGAAGCAGCACTTGCTTTGGCAGCTTCATCTAAAACAAGTAATATTGAAAAAATAACCATTGTGTGGATTCCAGAGGATTCATTTGAATTTGTACGTATAGAACGTAATAGTGGTGATACTATTGTCAATGATTTAAAAGAGACACATCGAGATTTGTGTGATGTTACATATGGAGCATTAGGTAAAATTGCTATGGTAATGCAAAATCAAATTAATGATTTAAAATGTAAAATATATACGAAAAAAACTGTGGAACAATTACTTGTTAATGCATATAAGTCAAATAGAATTACTAAAGAATGGTGTGATGAAAAGTTGTTAAATGCGATTGAAAATATATCTAAATCTAAAAAAGAGAAAATTTGTTAGTTTTACTACAATAAAATCACAATTTCATACTAAAATTCGTGTCCGCAAATGGCTTACCTACGTCATTTGCGGATTCGCTTTTTATAAAAAATCAAAAAATGAAGGAGATGAGGCGATTTGCCTACTTTTAAGGACTTAAACAGCTTGTTTAAGCACATTGAAACAAAAATTCAGGACACAATGGTTGACGAGGTTGCTGAAACCGTAAAAGAGAATATGGCTGAATCTATTCAGGAGACAGTTTATGATTCTTATACACCTGAATACTATACCAGACGTATGCAGAATGGGGGATTGATTGACAAGGACAATATGGAAGTAACTGAAATCCCAAATGGTATAAGTGTCCGTGACGTTGCACCATTGGATAATAGGAATAGTCAATATGCTCTTGATGAAATTGTTGTTGAGGGTATGGGACGGATGCCATTCAAGCGTGATTTCTATACCGATACGGAAGATAGCTTATCAGCTAATCAGGAACACGTTACAGCTTTGAAAAAGGGATTGAATAAGCGAGGTATCAAGTGTGACTAAAAAGAAATCTGTTGCTAAAAAAGATACCGTATATAATACATATAAATGTAGATGGTGCGAAAAAGAGAAGCGAGAGAGCGGGTTTTATCGGTGCAGCATTACAAACAAATCCTTTATATGCAAGAACTGTATTGACCATAAATTTGATGAGTTAATATTAAAGTATGATTACAACAGAGCAATTTTTATAGTATGTCATTATCTTGATATAGCATATTATGAGGATATTGCAAAGGTTGTAGAGAACGAAAACATAGGTTATTATATAAGACAGTTAAATTTGATACAGAATACTATAGATAACTTTGAAACAAGCATTATCAAAAATAAAAGTGTGGAATTTACTCCACCTGATTATAAATACACAGAGACAAAACGCCGTTTAGGTGCTATAATAGAAGAAATAGAACAATTGAGAGATTTATTTTGAGGTGATAGAATGGATGATTACAGAAGTACAATGTTTAGTGAATATCCTGATGTAGTTAAGGTTGATGACCTGATTGATATGTTGCACGTTGGTAGGAATAAAGCATATGAACTTTTAAATACAAATAAAATACAGAGTATACGGATAGGGTCAAAACATATTATTCCTAAATACCGTGTAATCGAGTTTATATTGAACAATTGAATATAAAAATACCGTCTGCTGTGATATAATTAATGTGTCAAAACAGCAGACGGTTTGTTATTAATAGGAGGGAATATTTATGACAGGCAGTTTGCAAATCAAATCAGATAAATATTATGCTGTACTTAATTTCAAGGACAAGGAGGGAAAACGTAAGCAGAAATGGATTAATCTAAATCTTGATGTCAAGAATAACAAGCGTAAAGCAGAGCAGATGTTGAATAAGTTGATTGTTGAGTATGAGAAGAATAAAATCATTGTTTCCGACAGACAGAAGTTTACTGATTTTATGGAAGAATGGCTTAAAATTATCAAGAATACAGTAAAGTCCACTACTTATGATGGTTACTGTATCAATTTCAATTGCCATATAAAGCCGTATTTTGATAAGCTTAATGTCAATCTTGATAATTTATCACCTATGCACATTCAAAGTTACTACAATGATATGCTTGAAGAAGGTTTATCAGCTACAACTATACATAAGCATCACGCTAACATTCATAAGGCTTTGGACTATGCTTTAAAGATGAATATTATTCCTTATAATCCTGCTGAGAGGGTAACTGTACCAAAAAAGAAACGTTACATAGGCAAATTTTTTACAGAGGAGCAGCTTAAACAAGTGCTTGAATTGTTTAAAGGGAACGAGATTGAAGCTGTTATTTTTCTAACTGTTAATTATGGATTTCGCAGAAGTGAGGTTTTAGGCTTAAAATGGGATGCGGTTGATTTTAAAAACAATACTATTTCTGTACATCATACTGCACTTTCAAAGGTTGGGGGTACAATATATGATGATACAACTAAAAATCAATCAAGTATGCGTACACTTCCTTTAACGTCAGGGGTAAGAGATTATCTTTTGAAGCTTAAAGAACATCAAGAAGAAATGAGATTTTTGTTTGGAAACTGTTATACAGACAACGATTATATCTGCAAATTTGATGATGGACATTTATTCAGACCTGATTATGTTTCTCATAAGTTCAAAGTAGCACTTCAAAAGAGCGAACTTCCTGTGATACGATTTCATGATTTAAGACATAGTTCAGCCAGCTTTTTGATTAATGCTGGTTTTAACTTGAAGGAAATTCAAGAGTGGATGGGGCATAGCGATATAGCAACAACTGGAAATATTTATTCTCATCTGCAATATTCTTCGAAGGTAAATATGGCTGAAAAAATCAACAAGGCGTTAGAAGATGTTAGAAAATAATGGGTGTTAGAAAAGTGTTAGAAAGTTTCATTAAAAACAAAAAGCACTTCCAAAGCCGAAACCTTGAAAGTGCCTATTTTACGTGGTGCGGATAATGTGACTTGAACACACACGGTATTGCTACCACTAGAACCTGAATCTAGCGCGTCTGCCGATTCCGCCATATCCGCATTACCTAAATATTATATTACAAATTTTAGATAAAGTCAATGGCTATAAATGAATTTTATAATTTGTTAATAATTTGTATAATATGTAATTGACAAAAACTTACGTGTATTGTATAATAAAGTAAATAATTATTGGTAGGAGAGTATTATGGACAACATTCAAAATAAGCCTTCATTTGTTGATAAAATAATGGCATATACATCATCTGAAAAATTTTATTATTATTATATAATTTCATTGATGATTATTGTTCCTGTATTTGAACTGATAACTGAATTTATAGGTTATCCGTTTGAATCACAGCCTATAATAATAGAACTATACGGATATATCGGAGTATTCGGAATAATAATGTTTTTACTGAATAAGAAAATTGAAAAGCGATATTATATGTCAGACATCTTCTATGGTTTGCTTGTTTTTTTTGCAATAGTAGCTCTTGTATGTTCAAAGAATATCACTGAGTCATATGTAGGAAGATATTATGACGAAAAGCCGTGGCATTTTATGGCTTATTTTGCATTGATGTTTGCTGGAACGATGATAAATAATGATAAATACAGAAAGAATATATTGTATACATATTGCGGAGTTGCTGTTCTTCAAGGAATAGTTGCACTTTTTCAGTCGTTTGGCCTAAGAATTACGGATTGTTTTTATGACCCCAATTGGCATAGAAATGAAGACCTTTGCTTTGGACTTACCCAGCATAACAACTGGTTTGCCGGACTTAGTACAATATTTGTAGCAGCTGCAATAGGTTTGTTTATTTTTACTCCGAAAAGCAAAAAGGTTTCTTATGTATATCTGCTTCTTTCTGCACTTTCAATATATGTTTCATTTGGTACAGGTGCAAGAATTGCATGGGTAGGAAATGCAATGGTAATCATTTTCTATTTTATTTCCCTGATTGTCGGAACAAAAAAGAAGATTCTTGTAAATGGTGCAAAATCATACTTTATATCATTTGCAATAATAATTACCGTATATGTGGTAATGCTGGCACTTGGTGCTGTTTTCCATAATTTTTTTGATAATGCAATAAATGATTTTTCCCGCGAATTAGGTGCAGGATTTGATGAATTCGGAACCAAAAGAGGATATATCTGGAGATATGGTCTTGAATCCGTTCCTTCAAACTGGCTTACAGGCGTAGGACTTGACAATTATAAATATGTATTTACAAGCAATCCTAAATGGAGTGAAGGAATGTATTCGCAGGCAAAAGGTCATAATGAGTACCTTCATACTCTTGTAACCCAAGGTGTATTTGCTGCGACAAACTATATCGCATTACTGGTGTATTCTTTCTTTACAGGTGTAAAAAATGTAATAAAGTCAAAGGATGATAATCATCGCTTTATAACATGGATTTTCTTAGGTATGTTCATTGGCTATGCAGCACAGGCATTTTTTAATAGCAGTATCATAAATATAGCAATTTATTTCTGGATAGTTGTAGGTGTAACAATTCCTAAATCTACCCAAAAGCCGCTTGAATTCAAGGTAAATAAATAATAAGAAGCACTTTCAAGAATATAGTCTTGAAGGTGCTTCTGTTTATTCAATATCCATAATAATTATAGGGTTAGATCTTACGCAAAAGGTGTACACACAAACATTTTCACCCCAACTGCAGGTGATTTCAAAGCATCGCCAGGATACGCCCTCTTTATAGTCCTCGGAATTCGAACTCAGTCCCGTCGCCCAGTGGTTGTCAAGAGGAAAACTTACAATATTACCATTGAGGTCAGGAGTAAATTCATTCATTGCAGCCTTTTTTTCATATTTCGGAGTGCCATCTTCATGGATAAGCGTGTCAGCAACAGTGATTTTATCAGGCAGAACAGTCTTTTCAGGAAGAGATAACTGAAAAACAGTACCTATGGGGAAAAATAAAGGTTCTCCATATTCAGTAATCCACTCTGAAGCAGTTCCATCAATCAGATAAACTGTATTGTCCCATGCGGAAATGTTTGTTGTATTTGAAATTGTAACGCCGCCTGCCTCAACAACAATTGTTGGCGGTGTTTCAGGAATTTTTTCACCGCATCCGCTGAGTAATACAGCACATAATAATACTGTAATTATTTTTATCTTCATATGTATATTCTCCATCAATTTAATATAATAATTTTAGCATCTGATTTTTTTTATGTCAAGTTACAATGCTGTAACATTTTTTTGTGTAAATAAGATGAAACTTTTTTAACAATAATTGACACCTTACAGATACAAGTGTTATAATAAATAACGTTATTTATAGTGAGATTAGGGAGGAATCCGATGATAAAAATACTTAAACATCTTGGCAAATCAGCAATGTGGATACCTGTAATTCTTCTTTTATTGATAATACAGGCATATTGTGATTTGGCGCTGCCGCAATATACGTCAGATATAGTAGACATAGGTATACAACAAGGCGGTATTGAATCAGCTGCAATTGAAACAATCAGTGATGAGTCATTTCAGAAGCTGCTGCTATTTGATAAAAACGGTCTGTTGTCAAAATATTACTACAAGGAGGACGGCATAAATTATACAGTTCAGAATATATATGGTGCAGAAAATCATATTGTATACCCCGCCGCAGTAGTCTATGCTCTTGACAATGCAGATTTGTCACAGATTGAGGGTATGCCGCAACTTCCTGATGGAATGACACTCACCGATGCCTTGCTTGCAATGTCAGATGAACAGCGTGCACCGCTTATCGGGCAAATCAATTCAGGATTTGATGGTTACAGCGATATAATGCTTTCACAGATGGCAATCGGATTTGCAAGAACAGAGCTTGAAGCACAGGGCACAGACATGAACTCCTTGCAGATGAAGTATATTTTCAGTACAGGTGCAAAAATGCTTGCTATCGCTTTTGTCATAATGCTTGTAACAATTGCAGTTGGCTTTCTTGCGGCTCAGCTCGGTTCATTGTTCGGAATGAACGTGCGTGAAAAGATTTTCAGAAAGGTAATTTCCTTTTCCAACAGTGAAATGGATAAATTCTCAACTGCATCCCTCATAACCCGTTCCACAAACGATATTATGCAGGTGCAGATGGTTGTTGTTATGATACTCAGAATGGTTCTGTACGCGCCGATTATGGGTATCGGAGGTATTATAAAGGTTGTCAATACAGGAACAGGAATGGGTTGGATAATTGTTGTTGCAGTAGCAGCAATTATGTCACTTGTTGCAATTCTTATGGCTGTAGCGATGCCTAAATTCAAGATAATGCAGAAGCTTGTAGACAGACTTAACCTTGTAACCCGTGAAATTCTGACAGGTCTGCCTGTAATCCGTGCGTTCAGCCGTGAGGAATATGAGGAAGAACGCTTTGATGAAGCAAATACCAACCTTATGAAAACCCAGCTTTTCACAAACAGAGTTATGACAATAATGATGCCGTTTATGACCTTGATTATGAATGGTATAAGCATATTGATAATCTGGTTCGGTGCAAAGGGTATTGATAACGGCGAAATGCAGGTAGGCGATATGATGGCATTTCTGACCTATTCAATGCAGATTGTAATGTCATTCCTTATGCTTACAATGATCTCAATTATGCTTCCGAGAGCAGCTGTTTCAGCAGGAAGAATAAACGAAGTTCTTGAAAGTGAACCTTCCGTAACAGATAAGGAAAATGCAGCAGAAACAGGTATTACAACAGGTAAGGTCGTGTTTGACAATGTTTCTTTCAGCTATGGTGCTTCAGAGGAGAAAGTGCTTCATAACATCAGCTTTACCGCCGAAGCAGGTGAAACAACTGCAATTATAGGCAGTACAGGTAGCGGTAAAACAACTCTGATCAATCTTATCCCAAGATTTTTTGACGTAACAGCAGGTAAGGTTACAATCGACGGTACAGATGTCCGCGATTTCAGCCAGTATTATCTCCGTGAAAATATAGGACTTGTGCCACAAAAGGGAGTCCTTTTCAGCGGTACAATTTCCAGCAATTTGAGCTTTGGGCTTGAAACAGCAACATCAGAACAGCTTGTCGAAGCCGTAGAAATTGCACAGGCAAGAAACTTCATCGAGGAGAAAGAAGAAAAGTTTGAAAGCCCGATTGCACAAGGCGGTACAAACGTATCAGGCGGTCAGAAACAGCGACTTTCTATCGCAAGAGCAATCGTGAAGAAGCCGAAAATCTATATCTTTGACGACAGCTTTTCCGCACTCGACTATAAAACTGATGCCGCACTGCGTAAAGCACTTAATGAAAAGGTTGCCGACTCAACCGTAATTATCGTCGCACAGCGCATCAGTACAATTCTTAACGCTGACAAAATTATCGTTCTCGATGAAGGCAAAATCGCAGGTATTGGTAAGCACGAAGAATTGCTTGAAAACTGTGAAATCTACAATCAGATAGCAAGTTCCCAGCTTTCCGAGTCGGAATTGAAGCAGGGCAGAAAGGAGGCTGAATAATATGGCAGAAACACGCAGACCTCCAAGAAGACACGGTGGACCTCCGATGGAAAAGCCAAAGGATTTCAAAGGGACAGCCAGAAAGCTTCTGAAATATATCGGCAGATATAAAGTAGGAATAATTATCGTCATTATTTTTGCAATTGCTGGAACTGTGTTCAATGTTGTCGGACCAAAGATTTTAAGTAAGGCAACAACTGAAATCTTCAACGGCCTTGTAAGCAAAGTTCAGGGCGGCGCAGGAATTGATTTTGATAAGATTTTCCAAATCATAATGACGGTTATGGTTATGTATGTTTTCAGTGGCTCATTCAGCTTTATTCAAGGCTTGATAATGACTGAAATGTCCCAGCGTATGACATATCGTATGCGCAAGGAAATTTCCGAAAAAATCCACCGCATACCAATGAAATACTACGAAAGCAATACCCACGGTGAAGTTCTTTCCCGTGTAACAAACGATGTAGATACCGTAGGTATGCACCTTAATCAGAGCATTACCCAGCTTATCACAGCAATTACAACTCTTGTCGGTGTTCTGATAATGATGCTTTCAATTAGCTGGCAAATGACATTAATATCAATGATTGATACAATTTAATTGTACTATTACAAGTAATACAATTAGGAGGATAATATGGAAAAGAAAAAAA
>CALATN010000139.1 GCA_937891895.1 uncultured Clostridia bacterium | reverse complement strand
CTTGATTGGGAAAAAATAAACAGCATATCAGCTGAGAACCACGTTATTCCTGTAGCTGTTCAGAATATTCTTACCAAGGAAGTAATCCTTGTAGCTTATACCAATGAAGAAGCTTTGAAGGAATCAATCCGCCTGAAAAAGGCAATTTTCTGGAGTACGTCAAGAAACAAGCTCTGGTTCAAGGGGGCTGAATCGGGGAATACCTTTACACTTAACCATATCTATGTAAACTGCGAGCAGAATTCCCTTGTGTATCAGGTTACTCCTGATAAGGGGAATATTTGCCATACAAGCCATAATGGTGTTGCGAACAACTGTTATTATCGTGAACTTGATATGGAAACAATGAAGCTTATAAATTTAAATGAAACAAGCAGATAAACAAATTTTTAGTTAATAAGGAGAGTTTATATGACAGTTTATGAGGAGATTTTTGAAGTAATCAAGCAGAGAAAAGCAGATTATGAAAACGGTACAGCACAGGAAAATTCATATACTTGCTACCTTTTTGATAAGGGCGTAGATAAGATTTGCAAGAAAATCGGTGAGGAAGCTACCGAAACAGTTATTGCCGCCAAAAACAACGATAATGACGAGTTGAAAAACGAAATCAACGATTTGCTTTATCATATTATGGTGCTTTGTGCTAATCAGGGACTTGAATGGTCAGAGGTTGAAAAGGTGCTTGACGAGAGAAATGAAAAAATCGGTAACCTTAAAACATTCCATCAGGTAGACAAAAATACTTGATATTGTAACTTTTTTCCCTCCTATTGAATATTATGGTATTGAAGTTTCAATACTTTAATATTTTCATAGGAGGATTTTTTATGAACGATAAAAATAACTGCTTCAAAGAAGCAGTTTGCATTGAAGTTCCTCGCGTCTTTGACAGCTGTTCAGACCGTGATTGTATCTATGAGCTTCCGGTTACTCTCAGCGAAGATTCACCTGCAATTACGGACGAAATGAACATTGTAAGAAGCCGTTGTGTGGAAGTTGAAGCAACTTGTATTTCGGTTGATTCGGTTCCATTCAAATCAGGTTATTACTCTGTCGATATTACTTATCGCTTTAAAATTACAGCTGAGGCTTTCAGTAAAACATTCTGTCAGCCTCAGTCCGGAACACTTCTCTGCGGTACTGCACTTTGGAACAAACGCGTAATTCTTTACGGCGGTGAGGGTAATGCCAAGGTATTTACAAGTGATCAGGATCTTACTCCAACACTTCCAGATACTTGTGATGGTGGTTTCTGTAACAGTAATAGTGCCGCAAGTATGCCTAAGGCAACAATTCATGTTGTTGACCCGATTGCTCTTGATGCAAAGTTTATTTGTGTGCCATGCGGTATGAGTAAATGTATGCCACCACCACCACCTGTAAATTGCTGTTGTCCACCGTCTTGTGAAGGAAAGCAGTTTGAAAGAGTGCTTGCTGTTTCTTTGGGACTGTTCTCAATTATTCAGCTTTCAAGACCTGTTTCATTGATTGTTCCTGCATATGATTATTGTATTCCATGTAAGGATTGCTCAGGTTCATCTGCTTCTGAGGCTCCGTGTGAAGTGTTTGACAGAATTGAATTTCCGACAGAACAGTTCTTTCCACAGCCAAACAACGATGAAAACAGTAAATGCTGCTGTAATGAAACTTCCGTATGCTGTGATGACAACAGTTAATCTTTAACCTTTATGCTGTCAATGCAAGTCGTTGACAGCATTTGTTGTTTTTATATGTTGACGAGAAAGCTAATTGATGTTATAATAAATGTATATATGCCTAAGGAGTTAAAACGTATGAGTTTGATTGTTATTGACGGTCTTGACGGAAGCGGAAAGACTACACAGTTTGATATAATTAAGGACATTTTATCGGAAAAGCATATTGTAAAGTCAATAAGTTTTCCAGATTATGATAATCAATCTTCTGCTTTGGTAAAAATGTATCTTAATGGCGAGATATCAAAAAATGCAGCCGATATAAATGCGTATGCCGCTTCAAGTTTTTATGCGGTTGACCGTTATGCCAATTATAAAATGATGTGGGAAGAAAACTATAATAATGGTGATTTGATTTTTGCAAGCCGTTACGTTTCTTCCAATGCAATACATCAGATGGTCAAGCTTCCAGAATATGAATGGGATAGTTATCTTGAGTGGCTTTCTGATTATGAATATGAAAAACTTGGACTTCCTAAACCTGACTTGGTAATCTTTCTTGATGTTCCGATTGAAATTTCACAGAAACTGATGTCAGGAAGATATGATGGTGATGAAAGCAAGAAGGATATACATGAGGCAAATGTTTCCTATCTTCATTCTTGTCGTAAATCAGCACTTTATGCAGCGGGTAAACTTGGATGGAATGTACTCAATTGTTGTGATGAAAATGGATTGCTTCCGATAAGAACGGTAACCGATAAGCTTATGAAAATAATTAACGAGGTTATAGAATAAATGCTTGATTATAAAGTTATAGAACTTTCTGACAGAATATGGATAAAAGAGCTTTTGAATAAGTCTGATTTCAGAGGTTGTGAATATAACTTTGCCAACAATTTTGCGTGGCACAGATTATATGATACAACAATATGCAGATATAAGGACTTTTATATTTCACGTTCCAGGAAGTATGGTTTGCGTTATACTTTTCCGGCAGGTAACGGTGATTATAAAAATTTATTTCTCGCCTTAAAAAAGGACGCAGAGGAACTTGGTTCACCTCTGATTATCGGTTCGGTAACAGATGAAAATCTGCAGCTGTTTGAAGAATTGTTTGCAGGTCAGTACGAGGTTTCTTGTGATGAATCCTCATCGGATTATATCTATGATGCAGAAAAACTCCGCACACTTTCCGGAAAGAAATATCATAAGAAACGAAATCACTTATCGAATTTTTATCGTAATAACTGGGAGTATTCTGATTTAACAGAAAAGGATTTTGATGAGTGTATAGAATTTGCTGTAAAAAGTTATAATCTTAACCAGTCCTATGATGACGAATCAAGTGTTGCGGAACAGTTCGCAATAAATGCTTTTATGAATTACTATAATGAACTTGAACTGAAAGGCGGAGTAATCCGTGTTGATGGTAAGGTAGAAGCATTTACTATAGGTGATCCAATAAATTCGGATACATTTGATATTCACATTGAGAAAGCAAATGCTGCAATTCAGGGTGCTTATGCAGCGATAAACAATGAGTTCGCTAAATCTGCAACAAACGGATACACATATATAAACAGGGAAGAAGACTTAGGTCTTGAAGGATTGCGTAAATCCAAGCGATCCTATTATCCTGTAATTATGTTAAGAAAAAATGTTGTAACATTCAAATAAACTGGAGGTAAAAATATGATCTACGTTTTTCTTGCAAATGGTTTTGAGGAAACAGAAGCAATTGCACCGATTGATATTTTAAGAAGATGCGAAAAAGAAGTTATAACAGTCGGCGTCGGAGATAATATTATCAGAGGTGCACACGGAATAAATATTGTTACTGATACAGAAGATAAATTTATGGAGCTCGATGAGCGTGTTGAAATGATTGTTCTTCCGGGCGGTATGCCGGGAACAATCAATCTTGAAAAATCTCCTGTTGTTCAGAAAGCAATTGATTATTGTGTGGAAAACAATAAGTTTATCGGCGCAATCTGTGCAGCACCGTCTATCCTTGGACATAAGGGACTGCTTAAAGGTAAAAAAGCAGTTTGCTATGAAGGATTTGAACAGCAGCTTGAAGGTGCGGAAGTGCATACTGAGCCTGCTGTAATTGACGGCAACATTATAACAGCAAGAGGAGCGGGTGTCGCTGTTGAGTTTGGACTTAAGCTTGTTGAGGCGCTTATTTCAGAAGAACGCAGTAAAATTGTTGGAGATTCACTTTTATGGACGAAAAAGTAAAACATTTCGATATTCGTGCTCATAAGAAGGAAATGCGTGATAAGTATAAGCAGATAAGACGTGATATGTCGGCTGATATTAAGAAAGAACGCGATAATCAGATTTTTTCACGACTTGTCGATATGGATGTTTATAAAAATAGCACGCTTATTCTCACTTATGTTTCAACAGGTATTGAGGTAGATACTATAAGATTTATTGAGCACGCGTTAAAGGATAATAAAACGGTAGCTGTTCCAAGATGTGTTGACGGAACACGAAATATGGATTTTTATATTATAAAGTCTGTTGATGATTTGGAAGAGGGTTCATTTTCAGTGTTGGAGCCTGTGCCTGAAAAATGTGAAAAACTCAAGGCTTTTGGTAATGCTTTTTGTATCGTACCCGCACTTGTTTATGACAGCTATGGTTATCGTCTGGGATACGGAAAGGGTTATTATGACCGTTTTTTGTCAGCGCATAAGAAAGATAATATGTACCTTGTGGGAATAGGCTATTGCTGCTGTATGGTGACAAAGCTTATGCATGGGTATTATGATGTTGCAGTAAATACAGTTGTTACAGAAAAGTACGTAAAAAGATGTATCAAGGAAGAAGTGAAATAAATGGAACAGAATGAACGTCTTGAAGATAATGTAAAGCTTGAGGATATTATGAACAGTATGCCTGATAACATTGAGGAAGATAAAATACCTGAAGCTATTGAAACTGATGTTGATGAATCAGCAATAAGTGACGATGCTGATGATACGGAATATATCGATGATGACGATGATTATGATGACGATTACGAGGAAGAAGAGGAAGAGGTACGTCCTGTAAAGAAAAAAAAGCGTAAAAGAAGACGTGGTCATGGCAGATTTATTTTCGGATTGCTCTTTAGTGTTATAATCATTTCAATTTCCATTCTTGCAGCCGCTGTAATTCTCAAATGGGCAAAGGAATTTCTCGGTATTGGAAAGTCTGATATAGAAATTGTTGTTGATATTCCTATGAACTCAAGTACCATGGATATTGCTCAGCAGCTTTATGATGAGGGAATTATAAATGATATTGACTTGTTCAGACTTTTTTCAAAGCTTAAAGGTGCAGACGGCACGTTCATTGCAGGTACACACAAGGTATCACCTAAAATGGATTATGCTACTCTTGTTGAAACATTACAGGAAGAAGCAGAAAATCAGAGAGAAACAGCGGATGTTGTATTCCCTGAAGGCATAACCATTATAGAGGCGGCAGCTCGTCTTGAAGAGAAAGGTGTATGTAATGCTGAAGATTTCATTGCTGTTTTCAATACATCATCATTTGGGTTCGATTTTGAAGAAAACATTAAGATAAGTGCTATGAAGTTTTATAAAATGGAAGGGTATCTTTTCCCTGATACATATCAGTTTTATCTTGAAGAAGACCCAAGGATTGTTGCAAAGAAAATTTATAAGAATTTTGAAGCAAGAATAACTCCTGATCTTTACGGAAGAATGGAAGACCTTGATATGGAGCTTGAAGAAGTTCTTACACTTGCGTCAATTGTCCAAGCTGAAGCTGCAAATACAAAGGATATGAAAAAGGTAGCATCTGTATTCTATAATCGTCTTAACAATCCTAATGAGTATCCGCTTTTGCAGTCAGACCCGACAACCAACTATGTTGAGGAAGTAATTATTCCTTATAGCCAGGTACAGACAGAAAAAATCAATATTGCTTATGATACATATAAAGGGGCAGGACTTACCCCGGGACCAATCTGTAATCCTGGTCTTGATGCAATCAATGCTGTCCTTTATCCGGCAGAAACAGATTATTATTATTTCTGTTCTAACCTTGAAACAGGTGAGTTCTTCTATGCAGAAACTCTTGAGGAACACGAGCAGAATCTCGTTACAGCCGGTCTTGTACAATAATTATCGGAGGATATAATAAATGAATTTGGATAATCTGGAAGTATTGGCCCCTGCAGGTGATTTTGAAAGATTGTGTGCAGCACTTGATTACGGAGCTGATGCGGTTTATCTTGGGGGACAAAGTTTCGGTATGAGAGCGGGTCCCGCAAATTTCACCTACGATACGCTGAAATCAGCGGTTGAGCTTGCTCACTCAAAGGGTGTAAAAATATATCTGACTTGCAACACACTTCCAAGAAATAATGAAATACCGCATTTTCAGCAGTTTATAGAAGAAGCAGTTGATTGCAAGGTGGATGCTGTCATTGTTGCAGATTTAGGCTTACTTTCGCTTGTAAAAAAATATGCTCCGAATATGGAAGTGCATATGTCCACACAAACAGGTATAGTGAATTATGTTACAGCAAATGAGCTTTACAATATGGGTGTAAAGCGTATAGTGGTAGCAAGAGAACTTTCACTTGATGAAATTGCCGAGATAAGAGCAAAAACACCGACAGACCTTGATATTGAAGCTTTTGTTCACGGTGCTATGTGTGTTTCATTTTCAGGAAGATGTCTGCTTTCACAGTATCTTGTTAACCGTGACGCAAACAGAGGTGAATGTGCTCAGCCTTGCAGATGGGGTTATCATCTTATGGAGGAAAAACGCACAGATGAATTTTATCCTATTTTTGAGGATGAGAAGGGAACATATATCCTGAATGCCAAGGATTTGTGTATGATTGACCATCTGGACAAGCTTGCCCAGGCTGGTGTAACAAGTCTGAAAATTGAAGGTAGAGCAAAATCTTCGTATTATGTTTCAATTGTAACAAATGCATACAGAATGGCTGTTGATATTCTTAAAAAGAATCCTGATGAATATAAACTTCCTGACTGGATTCGTGATGAAGTTTTCAAGGTAAGTCACAGAAAATATTGTACGGGCTTTTTCTTTGGTCATCCGAAGGATTGCCAGTATTACGAAAACAGCGGTTATATAAGAAATTATGACGTTGCAGCAATTGTTGAAGAGTGTAGAGATGGAGTGCTTTACGCAACACAGAGAAATAAATTCAATAAGGGAGAAGAAATAGAAATCCTTGCACCGGGAGAACATTATGATGTTATGAC
Source organism: uncultured Clostridia bacterium (assembly GCA_937891895.1). GTDB lineage: Bacteria > Bacillota > Clostridia > Oscillospirales > Ruminococcaceae > RGIG8773. Next base: position 4,716 of record CALATN010000139.1, on the reverse strand, counting down.
AGTAAATACAATGTTCAATGAAAATGGCGAGGAAATAGAAAGTGCGAACCACGCAATGATGAAGTTATCTTTCCCGTGTGAAAAAAGTTACCCCAAAAACTCAATAATAAGAATAAAAAAGTAACATAAAATTCTCCTTCTGAAAATATCAATTTACAGAAGGAGATATGGTTATGCTGGAGGTTAAGTTTAAACAGGTTACTCTGATATTTGATTTCAGCTTTTTTGCGGTTGTTTCGCTGATGTTGTTATTCGGTGATAATAAATATGTAACAATGTGTATACTTGCTTGTTTGTGGCACGAATCAGGACACTTGATTATGCTGTTACTGACTAATGTAAGAATAAATAGAATATGTCTTTATGGAGGCGGAATAAGAATATCTCCTGACAAGATGTTTTACTTTACAACAACAGGTGTTCAGCTTAAAGTGCTTTTAGCTGGAAGTGCGATGAATCTCATTGTTTTTTTATTATTGAGAAACAGCCAATTCGAAATATTATATTCTTTTGCAATGATAAATGCAGCAATAGGTGCATTCAATATGCTGCCGCTGCAATTTCTTGACGGCGGAAAAATCCTTGTTCAGATTATTCGCAGCTTGTGTACATATCAGCAATCAATTACACTGGAACGATATATGAAATGGATAAATATTGTAATGATGTTGATTGTAATGCTGAGCTTTTCGTTTGTTGGTAAAGGTAATATTACATTGTTTGTTACATTATGCTGTTTATTGCTGTCATCGTTATCAGATAGTTGATTTGAAAGGAAGTAAAAATATGTTGAAGGAACAGATAGAAAATCTGCTTCTTAAAGTGAAATCACCGTCAAGATATATAGGCGGTGAGCTCAATAGTGTTGTAAAGGATAAATCCAAGGTTGATGTCAGATTTGCATTCTGCTTTCCCGATTCCTATGATATAGGAATGTCACATCTTGGAATGAAAATATTGTATTCACTGAAAAATAAGCGTGAAAATTTCTGGTGTGAAAGAGTTTTTGCGCCATGGCCTGATTTTGAAGCTCTTATGCGTGAAAACGATATTCCTTTGTACGCACTTGAAAGTCTTGATCCTGTAAAGGAGTTTGACTTTATAGGTTTTACAATTCAGTATGAGCTGTGCTATACAAATATATTGAATATGCTTGACCTCGCACAGTTGCCTGTAAAGGCTAAAGACCGTACAGATGATATGCCGATTGTTGTTGCAGGCGGACCATGTGTGTGTAACCCAGAACCACTTGTTGATTTTATTGACCTGTTTATAATAGGTGAGGGAGAAGAAGTTAACCTTGAACTGATGGATTTGTACGTTGATATGAAGAAAAAAGGCTGTACCAAGCATGAGTTTTTAGAAGCAGCTGCAAAGATCGAAGGTATATATGTTCCTTCGTTTTATGATGTGTCATATAATGCTGATGGTACAATTTTTTCTGTTGTGCCAAATAATCCGAATGCACCTGCAACAATAAAAAAACGTATTATAAAGGATCTTGACAAGGTTTTTTACCCTGAAGAATTTGTTGTTCCATATTGTGAAATTGTCCACGACCGTGCTGTTGTTGAAGTGTTGAGAGGATGTATCCGTGGTTGCAGATTCTGCCAGGCCGGTTTCATATACAGACCATTCAGAGAAAAAACAGCGGATACTATCTGTAAGCAGACAAAATCATTGTGTGAAAGTACAGGTTATGAGGAAGTATCTCTTTCTTCTCTCAGTACAAGTGACCTTACTGATATAGATGATACACTCAGTCAGCTTACTGAGTATACAAATAAAGAAAATGTCAACCTTTCTTTGCCGTCTATGAGAATTGACAGGTTCAGCAAGGAGCTTATGGAACAGATTCAGAAGGTGCGTAAAAGTGGTCTTACTTTTGCACCCGAAGCAGGTACACAACGTCTTCGTGATGTTATAAACAAGAATATAACAGAAGATGAAATAATGCGTGCGTGTAAGCTCGCTTTTGAAGGCGGATATACAAGTGTCAAGCTTTATTTTATGCTTGGGCTCCCAACAGAAACTGATGAAGATATTATCGGCATTGCTGAACTTGCTGAAAGAATTACAGATCTGTATTATCAGACTCCGAACCGTCAGCGTGGCAAGCATATTCAGATTTCAATAAGCTGTGCAACATTTGTTCCAAAGCCGTTTACTCCATTTGAATTTGAAGCACAAGCTACCAAGAAAGAAATACAGCATAAGCAAAAGCTTCTGCTTGACAGCATACGCTCAAGAAAACGTATCAATGTAAGCTGGCATAATTATCGTGTAAGTATACTTGAAGCAGTTCTTGCAAAGGGCGACAGAAAATTATGTGACGCTATTTATGAAGCGTGGAAGTCTGGCTGTAAATTTGATGGTTGGGACGAGCATTATAAATTCGATGTCTGGATGGAAGTATTTGATAAGCTGGGAACAGACATTGGTTTTTATGCTAACCGTACTCGTCTGTATGATGAGGTTATGCCTTGGCAGCATCTTGATTATTATGTTACACGAGATTTTCTGATTAAGGAAAATAAACTTGCACATGATGAGAAAACAACCTGTAACTGTCGCGAAAAGTGTACAGGCTGCGGTGTTTCAAAGGCAGTGGGAGGTGCTTGCTTTGGAAAAAATTAATATCAGAGCTGTTTTTGAAAAAAGTGGGCGTGCTGTTTTTATATCTCATCTTGATTTGCTCCGTACAATGCAAAGGGCAATAAAACGTTCAGGTATTCCTGTATGGTATTCACAAGGCTTTAATCCTCATATCTATCTTAACTTTCCGTTAGCGCTTTCTCTTGGTGTAACAAGTAAAACAGAGTTTATGGATTTTGCTGTTACTGAACAATGTAATAATAATGTTATACTTGACAGGCTTAATGCTGTTATGCCTGAGGGGATTAAAATAATTAGTGTGGCAGAGCCTGTCTATGCAAATAAGGAAATAGGCTTTGCAGAGTATGTAATCAAGCTTAAGTCTGAGAAATCATCAGAAGCGATGCTTGAAGCACTCGACAAAATGATGGATATGGATGCAATTGAAATTGATAAGCGTTCCAAAAGTAAGGGTACAATAAGGATTGATATTAAGCCGCACCTGAATATACTGAATAAAAGAACAGACGGAGATTTACTTATTGTAGAAATACGTTTGCCTGCGGGGCTTACTTTGAATATCAATTCAAATGTAATTATTGATACGTTTTCAGATATCTGTAATATAAAATTCAGTAGCATTTATGCAGAACGCACAAAAATTTTGTGTAGTGATGGTGCAATTTTTAAATAAATCACATTTCACAATTTTTTGTTCGAAAATACTTGCAATTTGTATAAAAACGTGATAAAATTATAGAGCATTTGAAAATCCGCCCGAGTTCTGCCCGGACGAGATTAATGCCTGCCGAAAGGCTGACATTAAAAGGACAGTCCGCTGCCTTATGCCGATTATAGAACGGTTGTCTTGCGAAAGGTAAGAATGTCTTGAAATTTAGGAGGAAATAAACATGGACGCACTCAAGCTCATCAGTGACAGCAGCCTCAAGAAGGATGTACCTGCTGTAAACGTAGGTGATACCGTAAAGGTACACGTTAAGATCAAGGAAGGCGAAAAGTACAGAATTCAGATTTTTGAAGGTACAGTAATCGCTAAGAAGCACGGTGGAATCAACGAAACATTTACTGTAAGACGTGTTGCACACGGTTGCGGTATTGAAAGAGTATTCCCGGTTCATTCTCCGGTTGTAGACAAGGTAGAAGTTGTAAGAAGCGGTAAGGTTCGTCGTAGCAAGCTCTACTATCTCCGTGATAGAGTTGGTAAGGCAGCTAAGGTTAAGGAACAGATTCGCTGATTGCGGTAATGAAAAGGGACGCAATGTCCCTTTTTTGCTATATAAAAATAATTTTTGCGCAGAAAGGGTGTACTATTTATGGCAGGTTATGAACTGAACTATGAAGCACTTGATGACGAAAAGGAAAAGAAACCGAGTGCCGCAGAAGAATTCATCGATTGGGTGGAAACGGTTATCTGTGCCTTTTTTGTTGTTATTTTAATTTTTACTTTTATTTTGCGCATAGCAAATGTAGATGGCGGTTCTATGCTTCCTACACTTGTTGAAGGTGACAGACTTATTGTGTCACACCTTATGTATACTCCTGAAGCCGGAGATATTGTAATTGTTAATACAGAGCATCCTGTGCGTGCATGTGATTCTTGCGGACTGCTTGTTTATGATTTTGAAGTTCCGATATGTCCAACTTGTGGTAAGATAGACTCATTGCATGTTCAGAAAAATGAAAAAGCTATTGTAAAAAGAGTGATCGCAACTGAAAATCAGACAGTGGATGTTGACATTACAACTGGAAAAATTACTGTAGATGGTGTTGTGCTTGATGAACCGTATATACTTGAACCTACTGCTGAGGATGAAGGTTTTCATGATTATCCTGTGACTGTTCCAGAAGATTGTGTGTTTGTTATGGGCGATAATCGTAACAATTCAACTGATAGCCGTAGTTCTTGGTTGGGGTTTGTAGAAGAGGATGATGTACTTGGAAAAGTTGTTCTCAGAGTATTTCCATTTAGTTCATTTGGTGTTCCTGCGTGATTTGGAGGTTTAAATGACTGAGATACCATCTATTCAGTGGTTCCCCGGGCATATGACTAAAACAAAGCGTATGATCAAAGCATCCTTGCCCTTGGTTGACGCTGTTGTT
>CALATN010000138.1 GCA_937891895.1 uncultured Clostridia bacterium | reverse complement strand
GTTTGTTATGAGCCTCTGGCACGTCTTGCAGGGGCAACCCCTGTCACTATCGACCTTTCCGCCGATAACGGATTTAAGCTCACTGCGTCGCAGTTAAAGAGCGCAATAACCGAAAAAACAAAGCTTTTGATTCTCGCGTTCCCCAATAATCCCACCGGCTCTGTGCTGAGACGCGAGGATCTCGAGGAAATCGCTTCCGTACTGCGAGAAACAAATATAGCTGTGCTTTCCGATGAGATCTATTCCGAACTCAATTATGCCGGAACCCATGAATCGATTGCTTCGATTGAGGGCATGCGGGAAAGAACCATCGTTGTCAACGGCTTTTCCAAATCTTACGCTATGACAGGGTGGCGTCTCGGATACGCGCTGGGACCTGAAAAGCTTATTGAAAAAATGACAATTCTGCATCAATATGCAATAATGTCAGCACCTACAACTGCGCAGTATGCGGCAATTGAGGCACTGAAAAACGGCGATGAGGATATCCTGAAAATGCGTAACGAATACGATTTAAGAAGAAGACTCATTGTCAGCGGATTCAGGAAAATGGGCTTTGAATGCTTTGAGCCTGACGGTGCGTTCTATGTGTTCCCCTGTATAAAGAACACAGGGCTTACATCAGAAGAATTCTGTACAAGGCTTATCCGTGAAAAGCACGTGGCGGTAGTTCCGGGAACAGCTTTCGGAGAGTGCGGTGAGGGATTTGTGAGGGTGTCCTACTCTTATTCAATCGCACATATCAGGGAAGCACTTAAACGCATAAAAGAATTTGCGGATGAAATTAAAAAATAAAAAAATGACTTGCAAATTTATGCAAAAAAATGTATAATAATTATGTAGGTTTTAAAATAGCACATATCTTTGCTTCTTGGGGGCGTAAAAAATGGCAGCAGATTTACATTGTCACACAAAATTATCTGACGGGTCTCTTGGTATAGATGACCTTATCATCCTTGCGAAAAAACAGGGAATAAATACTATTTCAATTACCGACCACAACTGCCAGGCAGGTAATATCAGAGGAGAACTTATCGGTAAACGTCACGATGTTAAGGTGATTCCCGGTGTGGAGCTTTCTTCAACTGATGAAGAAACTGGGGAAGAGGTTGATATTCTCTGTTATCTTGCTGACAGTCCGGCAAGACTCGAGGGACTTTGCCGCAGGAATATGATGGCTTGTAAAAAAGCAAGTCAGTTTATGATATTGGGCACTGCAAAAAAATACAATGTAACACCGGACCTTATTGTCAAGTGTGCAACAGGCTCCACCAATATATATGTCTGCCATATTATGCGTTCGCTTGTTGAAAGCGGCTTCACAAATGAATTTTACGGTGACATATACAATGAGCTTTTTTCAGCGGACAGTCCGTCTTCTGTGTATTTCAAGGCAAAATATGCTGATACTAAGGAAGTAATTGATGCTATACACGAATCAGGCGGTATTGCTGTTGTTGCACATCCGGGAAGATATTCCGACGAGCTTATTAAAAAGATTATTTCTTACGGTATTGACGGTCTTGAGGTATGGTGTCCGGAGAATACGGAGGAACAGTCTGAAAAGTTCCTTAAATTTACAAAACAAAATAAAATTCTTGCCCTGGGCGGAAGTGATTTCAAGGGAATGTATAACAAAACACCTCTCACTGTGGGCAGTTACATAACTCCTGACAAGCAGCTCGATGAGCTTCTCAGCTATAAATCAAAGCAGAAGCGACTTCGTAAAAAAGCGGAGCAGGAGGCCAAAAAAGCAGATTAAGGAGAAATTACTATGCACGCATTTGATGATAATGATATGAAGATTTTCGGTAATCCGAAAATTGAAAATGAGGCGGATGTTCTTATCCGTGTTGTTGAAATTATGAAAAAACAGCGTGCCAACGGCAATATGGACCGTGCTAAAGCATTAGGTGAGGTTGTGGCACACCAGGTTTATTCTTTTGAGGGAATAGACGACAGTGTTAAACAGAGGATTGATGAGTACAAGGATAACGAATCAATCTATGAGCAGATAAGGATGCTTGTCACCTTCACAGCTGAGGCAGAGATTCACGTTCTTCTTGAAAAATATTCTGTTTCAACAATGACGGTTAATGCTTTTTATGATGAACTTATAAAGCTTGATGAAGACCTGTATGACAATATTACAAACGCTTTTACTTTCTATTATCTTGAACTGAGAAAAGGCGGAGATGTGCCGACACTTCTCGGTAAACGCTTTGCCAAACTCTGCGGTGACGGAAATGATGAAAGCCTTGTAAATTTAGGCTCAGAAATTTTCACATCAATAAGTGATATAATCAGGGAAGAAATAGAAGCGACAGATTTTATAAACGACTAAGTAAATGGGAACTCTCTGTGAGTTCCCTATGTTTTTCTCAGGAGGTTTTTATGGATAATAAAGAACTTATTTTAAAGGCAATAAATGCTCAGAAAAATTCATATTCACCTTATTCAAAATTTTCTGTAGGAGCATCACTTCTTTGCGATGACGGGGAAGTTTTTACGGGCGTCAACGTTGAAAACGTGTCTTTCGGGCTTACCAATTGTGCTGAAAGGACTGCATTTTTTAAGGCAATCAGTGAAGGAAAGAAGGAATTTGCAGCAATCGCAATCTGTGGCGGGAAAGATGGCGTTATTGAGGGGGTGTTTCCGCCGTGTGGTGTGTGCAGACAGGTG
>CALATN010000137.1 GCA_937891895.1 uncultured Clostridia bacterium | reverse complement strand
CTCAGTCTCGCTAACGCTCGCCAGCTCCCTCGTCAGAGGGAGCCGATTATAATTGTGTCGCAGACCCGACATTTTGCATTTCGACAAACCGCAATTTATCGAAAAAAACAAAAGACTCGGTATTTCTACCGAGTCTTTTTACACTATAAACTCACCTATTATACTGAAAACTATGGACTGTAGAATTGAGATAAGTGGCAGAATTGTAAATATGATTTTATTCTTTTTCTCGTCGTCAGTTTTAGTGAGTGCCACCGCCCATGCAACAGAAATGTATAAGCCATAAACAAAAATTCTTCTTATTACAACAAATAAATCAAAATTATCCTCAACTAAAAAACAGATAATTGTGAGCACAAATGCTAAAACAGAAGAAATTGTAACAACAATTGCAAATGTTTTGAGTATTCTGGATTTCTTTTCGGCATCTTTTTCAATTGCCGTTTTGAGCAAGAGAGCGTGAATATAAACAACAATCAGTATAGAGGCTACAGAAATTACAAGATTTATTGCATAGCCAATGAATATAGCGTAATTTGAATTCAAATCAACCTGCAGATAATAACTAAAAGTTGTAATACTCGCTGAAATTATCGATAAAAATGCAATTGCTCCGCTGGGTATGGGTTGATGCAAAAATTGATATTTCTTAATGTCGCCGGGGTGATGGGGTCTTTTAAGAATGAAATTTGCAAACATAATGCAACCGATTATTCCCACTGCCGCAACCCATAAGGTGTTGAAAATACCGAAAAGTGAATTTCCGAAATCAGAAACAGCAGGTTCCTCCCCCTGAGCGACATTTATGGTGCGGATAATTATAGTCACTATAAAATTAATAATCATGGGTATGCTGACAAGAATTGCAGAAAGTATGTAATATACAAATGACACACAGAAAAAGTATTTCATTGGGCTTTTTGGCTGTGCCTTTGATGAAATCACAATTTCAGCGAAATATGTTTCGGGCAGATAGTAGGTGTCAATGAGTATTTGTGCAATGTCCGACGGAACTTTACCCGATTCTTCAATTGCGTGAAGCTCTTCTTCGGGAATGCCCGTATTTTCGGCTACATCTTTAAGATATAAGCCCTTTTCTGCACGCAAATCAACTAATGTCTTTGCCATAATAACCCTCCCTTTGAATTCTCTTAATTGTATATTTTTATCTTATTTTCAATATATCATACAAGTATACAATTTGTCAATTCGAGGAATTAATTTCGTCAACTTGCAATAAAACACGGTGTTGATTTTGTGGATAATGAAAAGAACAAGGCTTTAAGCACAAAAAAAGACCTAGTCAGAAACTAGGTCTTGGTGCGAGAGACGGGACTTGAACCCGTACGGGATTACCACACGCCCCTCAAACGTGCGCGTCTGCCGATTCCGCCACTCTCGCTCAACGAAAGATATTATAGCAGAGTAATATCTGTTTGTCAACACTTTTTTATAAATTTTTTCAAAAAATTTTTAAGATGTATTTTTCGTTGTTTTTATTTATTATTCTGTTCTTTCACTGCCCCAGAAGAACAGAGCCACTGTTCCGGGACCTGTGTGTGAACCGATTGTTGTGCCCACGCTGTAAATTTCAACCTTGCCGTTAAGCTTCGGGAAACGTGCTTCAACTAAATCTGCAACTGCTTTTGCATCTTCGTAGCAAGCGGAATTTGAAATGTAGCATTTTCCGTTATAGTCAAGACCGCCTTCTGCGAACTGTTCCATTTTGTTAACAATTTCAACAATAACACGTTTTTTCTCTCTTACCTTGAAGCGGGGAACAAGGTGTCCCAATTTGTCCATATCAAGGAGAGGACAGATTTTGAGAATCGTTCCGAACCATCCTGAAACCTTTGAAACACGACCGCCTTTGATGAAGAAGGTAAGGTCTGTTGAGAAGAACCAGTGATGTAATTTAAGCTTATTTTCTTCAGCCCAGTCCTTTATTTCGTCAATTGACATACCGCTGTCGCGAAGGTCTGCGAGCTTATCCATAATAAGACCGTATCCTGAGGATGCACCAAGTGAATCCACAATATAGATTTTTCTGTCAGGATATTTTTCCGCAAGCTCTTCCTTTGCGATTCTTGCAGAGTTTATTGTTCCTGAAAGACCGCTTGAAAGAGTAACATGGAGAATATCTTTTCCTGCTTCAAGGAAGGGTGTGAAATATTCGATGTATTCATCCACATTTACCTGTGATGTTGCTGTGTCAGCACCATCTGTCATAGCTTTGTAAAACTTATCGAAGGGGATCGTTTTACCAAGGTCATCGGGATACTGTACACCGTCAAGTGAGAAATGGAAGCAGATATAGTTTATATCTCTTGCTTTGAAATGTTCTTCTGTCAGATCGGCTGTTGAACAACAGCTGAGAATGTAGTCTGCCATGGAATTTTACCTCCTGTTATATAAAAATCTCAAGTGTTCATTTCTTGACATAAATACTTATACTTGATATAATATTATACGCGACAGTTAATCTAAATACAAATACATTTTTATTATTTTGTATAAATATTTATACACTTAAATGGAGAATGATAAAACAATGAACGAAGACAAGCGTATTTTGAAAACAAAGAGGAATCTGAAAAACACCTTGATTGAGCTGCTCAATGAAAAAACGTTTGAACAGATTACTGTCAAGGAGATTTGTGAAAGGTCACAAACCAGCAGAATTACTTTTTATACTCATTTTGCAGACAAGTATGAGCTTCTTGATTCTATTTTTCAGGAATATCTTGCATCTGCGAGAAATGAATATGCCGATCTGAATAAGCTGAACAATCCGGAAAAGAATCCGATTCAGAATTATTGCAATCTCCTTGAAAGCATACTTGACCTTTGCCTTTCAACAATTCCCTTTCTCAACAATACTTTTCCCAGCGACGGTTCATACATAAACACATCCTTTTATCATTATCTTTACAAATATGTTGAACATCGTGTTGAAAGAGAAAGCACATATCTTGAATATAAATATTCAGTCAGCAGAATAGCGTCTTTCCTTACATACGGCTTCTGGGGATATATCACAAAGTGCAAAGAAGAATCAGTTCCTCTTGAGGACGCAAAGAAGGAAGCAAGGGAGCTGTTAGTGTCACTTCTTGAAAATAATGTTCTCGCAAAGCAATAAAAATTTTAAAAAATTATTGTAATATCAGGAATATTATGTTATATTATTCGGTGGTTTTATTAAATTATACTCAGGAGGAAAAAAGATGAAAAAGAAATCAAACAAGCTCACCGTCGGTGAGATTGCTGCTTATTCTCTCGGTTCATTGGGAAGAGAATTCAGCAACAACTGTATCAACGCATTTTTTCTGGTTTATCTCTGTATTTACCAGGGACTCAACCCCATTGTACTTACAGTGGCATTTGTTTTTGCAAAGCTCTGGGACGCAGTCAATGACCCTATGCTTGCAACAATTGTCAACAACACAAAGAAAAGCCGTTTCGGACGTTACCGTCCATGGATTCTCATTGGTGCAGTTGTAAACGCAATTGTTATCGTTGCAATGTTCTCACCTGTATCATTTGAGAATATTACTCTCAAATATGTTTACTACCTTGTAGCATACGTTCTCTGGGGTATGTCATTCACAGTGCTTGACGTTCCTTTCTGGACAATGCTTCCCACAATGGCTGACTCAACAAACGAAAGAAATCAGGCAAGTTCAATGGCTAAACTTGTCGGCGGTTTCGGCGGTTTCCTTGTAGGTATGCTCGGCACTTCATTCATTCTTCCTATGTTTGCAGAAAAAGGCATGATGAAGGCTTATCAGTATCTCGGCATGGCAACAGGCCTTGTAATGATAATTTTCTTGCTCATTACTGTTTTATTTGTACGTGAAAAAATTGAACTTCCCCACGAAAACGTTGGTCTTAAATATATCCTTTCAACATTCAAGGAGAATGACCAGCTTCGTGCTTACGCAAGTTCACTCATCTTCTTCCTTACAGGTACAACAATCGCTCTTAACCAGATTCTTTATCTCTATACATATTGCTACGAAGATGGTGCTGACTACCTTCCCAAAGCATTCAGTTATACATTGTTCTGGGTTATTGCCTGCACAGGTCA
>CALATN010000136.1 GCA_937891895.1 uncultured Clostridia bacterium | reverse complement strand
AGCCGGGATAGCCAACGCCCCAGGGAGAATCCCACTTCAGCGCCTGATCCTCAAACTTGGACTTGGTAAACCACAGAACAAAGTCAGCCTTGTTCTTCTTGTTGGAATCCTCCTCAACACCCTCACGAACACCTACAGCAAGGTCTTCCTCGGTGAAATCGTTGAAAACATAGTATTTGTCAAGCTTGGAAGTGTCGAAGTAGATGTTTCCGCCAGCCTCGTAAGCGTAGCCCTTTTCGATAAGGGAGCTGATAACGCGGATAAACTCGTCAATACAGCTTGTAGCAGGCTCAACAACCTCAGGTGTCTTGATGTTCAGCTTTGCACAGTCAGCAAAGAAAGCGTCCGTGTAGAACTTTGCGATTTCCATAACTGTCTTATGCTCACGCTTTGCACCTTTCAACATCTTGTCGTCGCCTGTGTCGCCGTCGCTGGAAAGGTGTCCGACGTCTGTGATATTCATAACTCTTGTCACGTCGTAGCCAACATAACGGAAATATTTCTCCAGCACGTCCTCCATAATATAGCTGCGGAGGTTGCCGATGTGTGCGTAGTGGTAAACTGTAGGGCCGCAGGTGTACATACTGACCTTGTTCTCAAAACGTGGCTTGAATTCATCCTTTGTTCTTGTAAGTGTGTTGTATAATTTCATTTCAATTTTCCTTTCTGCGTTTATTTCAATGAATAATCAATACCATCTCTCAAAATTAAGAAATTTCCACATCCCGTCCTCAAAAACCATTTTGTATTCAAATGTTTGAACAGGATTATCATTCTCCTCGCTGTAGTATGCTGTGTTTTTTACGGTAAGCGATGTTTCGGTACGGTCTGTTATCTCAAATTCGTTTGATAAAAACGTCGGGTTTGAGCCCGTTCCGCCGCCTATTGTAATTGTTTTATAATCATTGCTGATGTTGAAAATGTCTTCCTCGACTTTTTCATAATTAGCGTTTTCACTTCTCATCAACAAAAGCTCATCACCTGACTTATAGCATATCAGTGAAGATATATAGTTATCTGCAATTACGCTTTCCTCAGCAAAAACGTCATAAAACGAACCAATCACTTCATAAAAGTCCATTCCGTTGTAATTCAGATAATGACCGTCTTTAAGCTGAAAAATATCATCTCCGCCCTCTACAAGATACATATTGTAGTTTGCGGTTTCAATTATTGGCATAATTTCTTCAAGAGTTACATCAAAACCGTTTGCAATAACAGTTTCTGACATAATTGAACTATGAAGCGTAGTTTCAATAACGTCTGTGTTCTTTTCATATGAACAGGAACACAACATCATTGCTGTAAAAGCCAAAGTAACAACAAGCATAATTTTCTTCATATTCTGTCCTCCGTTTATGTATTCGGGACGAAAACAACAAAACGTTGTCTGACCCGTCCCTACAAAATAATTACAAATTATTTGTTGTTCAGTCTATTACCCAATTCTGCAATCTCAATCTTGTTCATCTGCTTTTCAAGCTTTTCGATACGCATAAGATGCGCGCAAAGCTCCTGTGCAACTGGGTCGGGAATGTGTACCTGGTCAAGGTCACTGTTGGTAACCTTCTTGCCGTTGCGCTTTACAATTCTTGCAGGAACACCAACCGCTGTACAGTTGGGAGGTACCTCCTCCAGCACAACCGCATTCGCTGCAATCTTTGCGTTGTCCCCGACCTTGAACGGACCGAGAACTCTTGCACCTGAACCAACCATAACGTTGTTGCCCAGGGTAGGGTGACGTTTGCCCTTTTCCTTACCTGTACCGCCAAGGGTTACACCCTGATAGATAAGACAGTTGTCGCCGATTTCCGTTGTTTCACCGATTACAACTCCTGCACCGTGGTCAATGAAGAAGCCCTTGCCGATTTTTGCGCCGGGATGGATTTCAATACCCGTCAGGAAACGTGCAAACTGTGAAATACATCGTGCTATGACAAACATCTTTCTTGTATGGAACCAATGCGCCGCACGGTACATTATAATTGCGTGCAGACCAGAATAGGTCAGCAGAATTTCTATCGTGCTTCTTGCCGCAGGGTCACGTCTTTTAACCGACTCAATGTCGGATTTTACGCTTTCGATAAGCTTTTCAAACATAACATTTCTCCTTTCGTTCATCAGGTTTATCAAACAAAAAACCGCCTCCATAGAATACCCTATGAAGGCGGCAACATACATTTACCACGGTTCCACTTCAATTCGGAGCAATTTTATACTCCCTCTCTGCCCTGTAACGTGAGCACACGCAGACGGATACTGAAAATTGTTCCCCGTCCGGACTGACAGCCGCACTTCACATACCATCCGCTGTATCGTCACACCAACCCGATACTCTCTGTAAGCTTCACGGTAAGCTACTCTGACTGCTACGTCTTTCTGATATTACACTATATTATATCACAGCTGCAAAGAAATTGCAACAGAAATTATTACGACTTTTTCTTTTTCTTTCCGATTATCACAGCTGTCACAGCACCTGCAATCACAACAGCTGCTGCACAGACAACAATAATCACAACAGAAGAATTGCTCTCATTTGTTTTTCCTTCGACAACGAGGCTATCAACAAAGCTTTCAAAGTTTGTAAGCTCATTGCTCCATGTTTCATCGTTTGTATCAAACATAATTGAGTACGCATTCTTATCAGTATAGAAGAAATAATTTCTTCCCTTGTATGTGTCATAAACTTCCTTCGTTGTATTATCAGTAAACTTATACTGTATAATATCACAGTCATACATAATAGCGTCATAACCGCATATCTTTGTCTTTTTAGGTTCTTCAAAAACTGTATCGCAGGCAGAAGTAATGTTCTTGATTCGTATCATTGCACAAGCATTATCTGCCCATATTGCCATATCCTGAAGGTCTTCATTATAATTGAACGCTTTGATTACAATCTTTGAACCGTTATTCATATAGAGCTTTCCCTGTTCAGCAAGGTTATAGTCCAGCATTTCATAGCCACCCGGAAGCTTGCCATTTGTTGCTGTTGCATCAATAAGGTCAATTGCCCACTGGTCGCCTTCCTCAAGAGGACGGGTTTCAACATCGTTACCGATAGCCCCCATAAGCTCGTCAAGTGCAATATCTGTTGATTGTCCCTCAGCCGCTTCGGAAGCATAAACTGTTGTAAAACCTGATGTGAGTAATGCTGCTGCACAAAGAATTGCAGCAATTGTTGATTTTCCTGTTTTCTTCATAATATAATTCCTTTCTTTTACACGCTTTTATTCCATTGCTATATCTATGTAATGCTCTGCACATTGTCTTTCCGACAATGCCGCTGACATATCTGTAAATCTTTCCTGTCTTAATGATGCTTTCTTATCCGTTCTGACAATGATTCTGTTCTTTGGCAATACGTCAAGCCGCATAATACATTCCCTGCTGTTTTCACTGTCATCTGTTTCAAAGGATATACCGTATTTTTTTCTGAGCACATCCTTGAACAATGTATCCGTGAAAAAGTCACCCTGCTTCATACATTCAAGCCTGAACGAATTGTTTTTTCTTCCTGTAAGACAGCTGCTTCTCACAGAAACAAATCCTCTCTCCTCGTTTTCCTTGTTTCTTTCAACTGAAAATTCCACTTTTTCAGGGTAAAATGCCCCTCCGCATACCTGTGCTGTCATATATGCAACAATCGCCTCAAATACATTAGCATTGATTACCGCGCACACATCATCAACCGCATTCTGCCATATGTCGGTATTTTTTCCGAGAACATTTTCTGCATCCGCAGCGGAATTTGCCAGCATATGAGCAAGATTTATCGATTCATCCCTGCATTCGGAAGCATAAATGATATTTTCGGGAACAATAGCTTCCTTCAGAAGCAGCATAACATTCCTGTTGATTCTGTTAAGTGATGCCGCTACATTTTGGTTGCCCTGCTTTACAAGCATATCTATATCGTCAGCTGCCATTGAAATCTGTGATGCAGAGTCACGGAGCCTTGTGCACAGAAAACTGAAATAGCTTTTCATATATGCAACATCGTGCGAAGTATCCTTGCCGATATATTCAACAATGAATCCTGTTTCACCCGCCGTCAGTGCTATAACATTGAACAGATGATGCTCACCGTTAATACAAACAGAATTTGTGCCGACAGAGAAAGCTGTTTTTTCAGCAATGCTTGCACCATTGAAAAAATCGCAGGCTTCTGCCGCGGAATTTTTCCACAATATATGGAAATTTGTATCTACAGTAACAACAGGAGTAACTGAAGTCCCGTAAATCTGTTTAATCATATCTGATGTACTGTTTTCCATAGCTGAATTATCCTTTCTCTTATTTTTTCGCAACATATTTATTATAGCACAAAAAATACACAATTGCGATACTTTTTTCAAAATATTATGATTTTTTTCTTTTTTCATCACAAACCTACCAAATTCCGCAGGTCTACGTTTGGTTTATTGCTTTGTTCCGCCCATTCTGTTATAATTGTGACAGAAAGGAAGATGACTATGAATTCCGAAAAAACAGGATTACTGCTTCGAAGGCTTCGTGCCGAAAAGGGGTTAACGCAAGCCCAAGCTGCTGAAAGGCTTCTTGTCAGCGACAAAGCTGTTTCAAAATGGGAACGCGGTCTGGGATGCCCCGACATTTCCGTACTCAATGATATTGCGGAATTATACGGAGTACCCGTAGAAACACTCCTTGACGGCGAAATTACAAACAACCGAGTGATTGGAGGAAATATGAAAAGGGTTAGATTTTACATCTGTACAGAATGCGGAAATATTTTTACAGCAGCTGCAAACGGCGACATTTCATGCTGCGGAAGAAAGCTTGTCCCCCTTGACGCAACAGTTCCTGATGAGGGACACACACCGACAATTGAGGAAATCGATGGTGAGTTTTACGTTGACTTTTCTCACGAAATGAGTAAAGCACATTACATTACCTTTGCTGCTTATGCAGGCTGCGACAGGGTTCATCTTGTGAAGCTTTATCCCGAACAGGAATCTGCAATAAGGCTTCCCAGAATAGGCGGCGGTATTCTTTATTTTTACTGCAGCAACCACGGATTTATGAAGGTCAAAATCTGAAATCAAGATAGTGATTTTATTTTTATATCATATTCTCGTTGTGATTTTTACCGTTTAATTCCCAATTAGCGGTTTTTATTTTAGCTAAAGTGTACAAAAAACTGCTGTCAAATTCTGCACCAATATCTTTGACAAAGCTATAGATATATCGTATAATTAAAAGTATGAACATTACACCACTGAAAGGCGGCTATGTTATGCTTAAAAATATGAAGCTTCGCACCAAGCTGATTATCAGCTTTTTGATTATTTCGATAATATCGGCTGTTTCTGGTATTGTTGCAAATATTATGATGAACAACCTTAACAATCAGCACCACAACACCCTTATTTATTACGGATTTACACAAGGTGACATCGGTAAGGCTATTATGACTATTGCCGATTATGATAAGCAGGTTCGTGATGTAATCGGCTTCAAGGATACTGTGCAGATGAAAAAAGCGCTTGCAAAGCTTGAAGAGGATGAACAGCTTTATAATACATATGCTGCGGCTATTTCCGCAAATCTTCAGCTTGAAGACGAAATTGCACAATATGCGAAAATTTCTGCCGCCTATGAAGCTTACATAACAACCTCCAAGCCTATCATTGAACAGGGTAACACCTTTGATGCAACAGAAATTTCCAGAGCGCAGGCTGCAGCAATCCGTGACCTTGACCCTCTCTATAACGACCTTTATACTGCTTGGGAAGGTCTTCTTGCACTGAAAGAAGAAGACGGTGACATTGCAAGTGCTACCCTTTCCTCTATGGCAAGCACCGCTTCTCTTGTAAGTATCGGAATAACCGTTGCTTCTGTAATCATTTCTGTAATGTGCGGCCTATTTATTGCACGAAGCATTTCCAAACCAATCAGTGCTTGTGTAAAGCGTTTGCAGGGACTTTCCGAGGGTGACCTCACTTCACCTGTCGAAGTTACAGGTGCAAAGGACGAAACAGGTCTTCTTATGGAAGCACTCTATACAACGGCTGACTCCTTACAGCAGATTATCAATGACCTTTCCGCTCTGCTTGCAGAGCTTGCAGGAGGTAATCTTACTGCTGAAACAGAACGTGAATATCTTTACAAGGGAGATTTTTCACCGCTCCTTGATTCCCTCAGAAAGACAATTTCTTCTCAGAACGAGGCAATGCGTACAATCTTCGACGCTTCGGGACAGGTTTCTATGGGCTCTGAACAGGTTTCCGCAGGAGCACAGTCCCTTTCGCAGGGTGCTACCGAGCAGGCAAGTGCTGTTGAGGAGCTTTCCGCAACAATCAGCGACGTGCTTGACGTGGTACAAACCAATGCCGGCAACGCACGTGTCGCAGGTGAACTTGCAGAAAAGGCTTCCGAACAAATGGAAGCAAGCAATGAACAGATGAAGCATATGGTTGCGGCTATGGACGAAATTGCAGACTCCTCAGCGCAGATTGGCGAAATCATCAAGGCA
The DNA here is from genome assembly GCA_937891895.1 of uncultured Clostridia bacterium. Classification (GTDB taxonomy): domain Bacteria; phylum Bacillota; class Clostridia; order Oscillospirales; family Ruminococcaceae; genus RGIG8773. The sequence goes on along the minus strand of CALATN010000136.1, from coordinate 5,251 downwards.
ATTGAAGATATCGCGTTCCAGACAAATATTCTTGCTCTGAATGCAGCTGTTGAAGCTGCACGTGCAGGTGAAGCAGGCAAGGGCTTTGCAGTTGTTGCCGACGAGGTAAGGCAGCTCGCCGCCAAGTCTGCAGAAGCTTCTCAGAACACGGCTTCACTTATTGAAAGCAGTGTAACAGCGGTTGAACGCGGCAAGGAAATTGCCGATGAAACCGCAGCACGTCTTGCAGAAGCAGTGGAAGGTGCAAAGAAGCTTACAGAGAATGTAGAGCAGATTTCTGAAGCTTCCGCAAAGCAAGCTTCCGCACTTATGCAGGTAAGCACAGGCGTGGAACAGATTTCCTGTGTCGTTCAGACAAACTCCGCAACAGCAGAACAGAGTGCTGCTGCTTCCGAAGAACTTTCGGGACAGGCTGAACTGCTTAAAGAGCTTGTTGGAAAATTTACAATATAAAAACAAATGGTGTTGTCAAATTGACAACACCATTTTTAATCCTTGAAATCATTGTTATAACGCTGCAAGAACTGCTTCGTACGCTCGTTCTGCGTGTCACCGAATACCTGGTTGGGAGTGCCCTCCTCAACAATTACACCGCCGTCCATAAAGATAACGTGGTCGGCAACATCCCTTGCAAAAGCCATTTCGTGAGTAACGATAACCATTGTCATCTTTTCCTTTGCAAGCTCCTTGATAACCTTGAGGATTTCCCCTGTCAGCTCAGGGTCAAGCGCCGAAGTAGGCTCGTCAAAGAACAGCACCTCAGGACTGAGCGCAAGTGCACGTGCAATGGAAACACGCTGCTGCTGACCGCCCGAAAGCTCGCATGGGTAAGCGTCAGCCTTAGCCGCAAGTCCCATCTTTTCGAGAAGCACCGTTGCGGTTTCCTCAGCCTCCTGCCTGCTCTTTTTCAGCACGCACATCGGAGCCTCAGTAATATTCTTCAGCACGCTCATATGAGGAAACAGATTGAAGTTCTGGAAAACAAGTCCGATTTTGAGACGTATCTCACGGAGAACGTCAGCAGGGGCGTAAATAGGCTTGCCGTTCTTGTACCCCTCAATAAGGTCAAGTCCGCAGACCCTTACTGTACCTCCGCTTGCCTTTTCAAGCTGATTTATGCACCGCAGAAGCGTGGACTTACCGCTTCCCGACGGTCCGATAATTGCCACAACCTCGCCCTTTTCCACGTCGAAGGAAATATCCTTCAGCACCTCAAGCTTGTCAAAGCTTTTGGAAAGGCTGCGCACTTCAAGTATTGCCATATATAATGCTCCTTATTTGTAATAATCCAGCTTCTTTTCAACTGTCGCAAACAGCGTTGTAAGAATTGCGTTCATTATGAAATAGAATACGCCCGCAATGAAAAGCGGAGTAAGGTTACTGTAGGAAACCATCTGTTCCTTTGCCTTACGGAAGATTTCAGCATAGGCGATAACCGAAGCAAGCGAGGTATCCTTGACAAGTGTGATAACCTCGTTTGAACTTGCAGGAACAATTCTCTTGATAACCTGTGGAAGCACCACGCGGAAAAACGTCTGACTCTTTGTCATACCGAGAGCCGCTGCCGCTTCGTACTGTCCCTTAGGGATTGACTCAATACCGCCTCTGAAAATTTCGGCAAAGTAAGCCGCATAGTTCAGTGCAAACGCAACAATCAGCGCATTGAACTGATAGCTGTCGCTCTTGATATCCACACCTGCAAAAAGATTTTGCAGAAAAGCAGAATCAGAAACCTTCATCATCGGAATTGCGTAGTAAATCGTGATAATCTGAAGCATAAGAGGCGTACCTCTCATAATCAGTATGTACACGTTGATAAGCCAGGAAACAGGCTTGAATTTACACATTTTAAGCAGTGCAACAACCATACCAAGCGGAATGGAGAACAGGAGTGTGAAGCCGAAAACCTTGAGCGTAGGCACAAGATAGTTCAGGATAACCCCTGTACACTGGAGAATTTCCTCCCAAGTCAAAAAATCACCTCATATCAGAATTGCCATAATAATACGGCATCGCTTTATTACAATATTACACTTAATTATACAACATTTTCTACCTCTTGGCAATAGCTGACGGAAAATTTAGCTTGCAAAACAGCGCCGTATATGTTAAACTGAATACAGATTATTTTTTTGGAGGAACATTATGGATATCAATTTTCACATTCCCGATTTTACATATCATATGCACCTTAACTCCCTGCTGATAAACACTATTCGCAAGAATCCCGAGTATTTCCACGACGGACTGAAAATCGCTTCCGTTTTCGGCAATTTCTACGGCAGCGTGTGGAATGGCGGACGCTATCTCGGCGGAATAACCGAGCCCCAGATGCTCCCCGCTGTTACAAAGGCACTGAACGACAAGGGTATTCCGCTTCGTTTTACTTTCACAAACCCGCTCATTACCGAAGAACATCTGGACGACGTTTTCAGCAACGCTATTCTCCGTGTTGCCCACAACGGTATGAATGAGGTTATCGTAATGTCACCGATACTTGAAAAGTATATCCGTGAGAAGTACCCCAAATACAAGTTCACTTCCTCAACCTGTAAGGAAATCCGTGACATTGAGGGTGTAAAGGCTGAGCTTAAAAAGGATTATAAGTACGTCGTGCTTGACTATAATTTCAACAATCAGTTTGACCTGCTTGAACAGATTGACGAGGGTGACCGTTCACGCTGTGAAATCCTCGTAAATGCCTGCTGTACACCGAACTGTCCACGCCGCGGTGAGCACTACCGAACAATCGGTCAGGACCAGATTGACGAATGGACTTTCAAAAAAACAGGCAAGGACCCACGCACCTACGCTTCAAAGGATTTCAAGTGCCCGTCAATGCTTCTTTGCCTGTACGAAACAACAGGCTTCTCCACACATATTTCCCCGCAGGCTATCTTTGAAAAGTATCTGCCTATGGGCTACAACAACTTCAAGATTGAGGGACGTACAATGCCTGATATCAACCTGCTTGAAACCTATATTTACTATATGGTCAAGCCTGAGTATCAGAATGAGGTGCGTCTGAAAATGACACTTGCACTTACCAAACGTCATAAATATTTTATCTGACACGCAAAACGGCGTACCGTTAATTCGGTACGCCGTAATTTTATGTGTAGTCAATTCCTGCTTCGTCAAGCATTCTGCGGACTTTTTCCAGGTGCTTTCTCAGTGAAGGCTTGTCGGTGCTTTCGAAGCGTTCAAGTGCAACGCGGAAACTTTCCGCGGATTTTTCTTTTTCACCGAGTTTGCAGTAAAGCATTGCGTAATCAAGGCAGTGGAGTTCTTTATTTTCCTCGGACATAGCATATGCAACATCTATTTCAGCCGCCTTTTCGTGCATTTCAAGATTTAAATTGTAGCATTCAAATGCTTTTTGATAATCTTCCTGAATAATCAGATAACTGATGTATCGGCTGAATACCAAAAATTTCATCATCAGGTGCATATCCCAACACTGCTGCAAAATCTCCTCATTTTCGTTATATGCACTGATATATTTTTCTGTATCATCTTTATAATCGTAATAATACAGAACTGAGTCAAATTTAATAACCTTTTCTATTGGTGTCTTAGGGGTAATCTGCATAATCATTTCATAGTATTCGTCAACCTTATCCTCCATACATTCACCTGCATAGACAGACATAAGTTCATTCATTGCACCAATCTTTTCCCTTGCATTTTGGTTTTTTGAAAGTTTAGCAGTAAGCCATTCAATTTTGGTTTTTGCATCGCTGTTTCTGATTTCCTTTTCTTTTTTATATCGAATAAGACTTTTAGCAACATCTGCTATATTCATTATTCTCATATATTTCGCCGTCAGCACAAGTGTTGCCGCTATCCCGATAATTACATAAACAAGAATAGTACCCAGTAAAATCAGAAGCTTTTTATCAAAGCCAACAGGCAGAAAAAGAATTACAAATAAAAGTATCATAGCCGAAAGCATATACGGGAGCATAAACTTTTCCACACTGTCTGTCATTTTTCTTCTGTGCAGACGTTCCTCTTCAATAGCCTTTTCCAGCATCTCCCTCGTAACCTCAAACATACCAAAACCCCTTTACGTCATAGTATAACAGCACACTAAAAATATAGTGTGCTGTTGTTATGTTATCAAATCTTATTTCACAAGAACCTTACTTCATAAGAGCCGCAATAGACTGTTCAATCTTAGCCATCTTTTCCTGTGCCTTTGCAAGCTTAGCCTTTTCAGCTTCAACCTGCTGAGCGGGTGCCTTTGCAACGAAGCCTGCGTTGTTCAGCTTATTGGAGGAGAAGTCGATATCCTTCTGAACAGCAGCCTTTTCCTTGTTAAGACGTGCAAGTTCCTTTTCCTTGTCAACCAGCTCGTCCATAGGAATGAAAATTCTTGCGCAGTCTGTAACAACTGTTACAGCGTCAGGCATATCAACCTTGTCAGCAATAACAATTTCAGCCGCGGAAGCAAGACGCTCGAAGAAGAGTCTGCCCTGCTCGAAGATTTCAGCTTCAGCAGTTTCAATGTGGAGAGCAGCCTTCTTGGAAGGTGGTACGTTCATTTCTGCACGGCGGTTTCTGATGCCGCGGATAGCAGCGATAATCTTTTCAAACTGTGCTTCCTCAACAGCAAAGTCAAGCTTTTCGTCGTAAGTCGGGAATGTGGAGAGGATACAAGGTACGTCACTGTCAGAAACAGCAGACCAGATTTCCTCTGTGATGTAAGGCATGAATGGGTGGAGGAGCTTGAGCATACCCTGCATTACCCAAACGAGAACAGCCTGTGCAGTTTCAGCAGTTTCGCCGCCTGCAGCAATTCTTGGCTTTGTAAGCTCGATGTACCAGTCACAGTAAACATCCCAGATGAAGTCATAAAGCTTTGCAACAGCAACGCCAAGTTCGAATGCTTCGAGGTTTTCGTTTACTTCCTTTGCAAGACGGTTGAACTTGCTGATAATCCACTTGTCCTCAACGTTGAGGTTAGCAGGAATACCATTAAGTTTGAAATCGTCAGGGAGATTCATCATAATGAAACGTGAAGCGTTCCAGAGCTTGTTTGCGAAGTTTCTTGAAGCCTTTACCTTGTCTTCGATGTAACGCATATCGTTACCGGGAGCATTACCTGTAGCAAGCATAAAGCGGAGTGCGTCAGCGCCGTACTTTTCGATTTCTTCAAGCGGGTCAACGCCGTTGCCCAGGGACTTGGACATCTTTCTGCCCTGTGCGTCACGAACAAGACCGTGGATGAGAACGGTGTCGAACGGAA
>CALATN010000135.1 GCA_937891895.1 uncultured Clostridia bacterium | reverse complement strand
CTTTGCGTTCTTCATAACCTTTATTTCTACAACGAGCTTATGCAGAAGATAAGAGACGCGCTTGATAGCGACTACTTTGAAAGCTTTTATCAGAAATACAGAATTTTACTGGGTGAAAGAAACCCCGACTAAGAGGAGATAATATGAAGCATTATATGATGTTGTTCCCCGAGGGAAAGACTAAGGCAGTAACCTTCAGCTACGACGATGCTATACAGAGTGACCGTCGCTTTATAGAGCTTCTTAATAAGTACAATCTTAAGGGAAGCTTCAATATTTCATCTCATATGTGTATTACAGCAGAGGGAGAGGAAAATCCACGCAATATTAAGCTTTCGGAAATCAAGGATGTTTATAAGGGACACGAGATTGCATCTCACGGCTATACACATCCTCACCTTGACAGACTTCCCGTAGAGACTATGAGCTATGAAATTTATAAGGACAGACTTACTCTTGAGGAAGCAACAGGAGAAATCGTAAAGGGCTTTGTATACCCCTACGGCAAGCAGTGCGAAAACCGCGGCGGTATGTGGTATACCCCGGTGTCCGGCATCTGGCAGACGGTATGGCTGGAAAGCGTGCCTGAGAATTATATAAAATCGCTGCGGATTACGCCTACACTTGACAGCGTTACTGTTGAGGTTGTTAGTCCTGCAAAAGAATTTGAGATTGCCGTTCATACACCAAACGGCGATTTAGTTAAGCAATTCAGCGGTAACAAGGTTATGGTTAAAATTCCTGATGCAGTGTTGTGGACTCCTGAAAATCCATATTTGTATGAGTTTACGCTTACTTCGGAAAATGACAGGGTTGAGTCCTATTTCGGGTTGCGCACGGTAACGGTTGAAAGTCGTGGTGAAAGGAAGTATATCTGTCTTAACGGGAAACCGTATTTCTTCCACGGCTTGCTTGACCAGGGATATTTCAGCGACGGGATTTACACGCCTGCAACTCCTGAGGGATATATTTTTGATATTGCTGAAACGAAAAAGCTTGGCTTCAATATGCTTCGCAAGCACATCAAGGTTGAGCCTGATTTGTTCTATTATTACTGTGACAAGCTGGGTATGATTGTGTTTCAGGATATGGTCAACAACGGCGGTTATAATTTTGTTATTGACACGGCTTTGCCTACAATCGGGTTACGGAAAGGTATCAAGCACAGGGCTTCAAAGCGGCAGAGGACTATGTTTGGAAAGTGTGCAAAGGGTACGGTTGACGCGCTGTACAATCATCCTTGCGTTTGCTACTACACGATTTTCAATGAAGGCTGGGGACAATTTGACGCTGACGGAATGTACAATGTGCTAAAGGAATATGACCCGACGAGAATATGGGACGCGACTTCAGGGTGGTTTACGGAAAAGGAAAGCGATGTACAGAGTGAGCATATTTACTTTAAACCTGTTAAGCTTAAAGCTACTGACAGACCGCTTGTGCTTTCTGAATTCGGCGGTTATTCCTATAAAGTTGATGGACACAGCTTCAATCTTGACAAGAATTACGGATACAAGACCTTTGACTCGGCTGAAAAGCTTACCGAGGGGCTGAAAAAGCTGTACCTTGATGAGATTGTTCCCGCGGTTGAAAACGGGTTGTGTGCGGCTGTGCTTACGCAGGTCAGTGATGTTGAGGACGAAACAAACGGCTTGTTCACTTACGACAGACGGGTTACAAAGGTTGACGGAAAGGTAATGGTTGGTGTTGCTGAAAAATTAAAGGAAGTATTTGACAAAGCTGCTGACAATGTGCTATAATTCAAATATCAGAACTTTTGACATCAAGGGGTACCTGCATATATAGGTACCCCTTTAATTCTTGAAACGGAGGCTATGGCGATGAAAAAATATCTGCCGTACATAAAAAAATACTGGTACAGCTTTTTGCTGGGACCACTGTTTATGACGCTTGAAGCGGCGGGGGAATTTATTCTGCCTTATGTAAGCGCTGATGTTATCAACAACGGTGCGGCAAAGGGCGATGTGGACTACATTATCCGCAAGGGTATCGTGATGCTTATTATTGCGGTGCTGATGATGATTACGGGTGTGCTGGGTGCAAATTTTGCGGTACGAGGTTCGGTACGTCTTGCGGCGGGTGTGCGTGAGGACGTGTTCAAAAAGATTCAGAAATTCTCTTTTTCCAACATTGACACCTTCACGACGGGCTCGCTGATTACGAGAATTACAAACGATATTACACAGGTGCAGAACTTCACTCAGACGCTTCTGCGCGGAACATTCCGCTCACCGATTATGCTTATCGGTGCGATGGTTATGTCGTTTATGCTCAACCCTGACCTTGCGTGGATTATTCTGATTGTTATTCCTGTTCTTGCAATTCTGATCGCTGCGATTATTGTGACGGCTTCTCCCCGTTACACGAAAATGCAGGTGCAGATTGACAAGCTGAACATAAATGTACGTGAAACGGTTACAAATCAGCGTGTTATCAAGTCCTTCGTACGTGAGGACTTCGAAAAAGAAAAATTCGGATTTGTCAATGATGAACTGGTTGAAAAGAGCACGTCTGCGCTGAAGATGATGCTTCTTATGCAGCCGATTTCAGCACTTGCGGTAAACGTTACAACTCTTGCGGTTGTATGGGTTTCGGGCAAACAGGTTATGTTGGGCGATATGGAGCTTGGCACGCTTACTGCGTTCATTACATATCTTTCTCAGATTCTCACGGCGCTGAACTTTATGGCTAACATTGTGCTGCAGGGCACTCGTGCGGCGGCTTCGGACAGGAGAATTTCCGAGGTGCTTGATGCTGAAATAACGCTTCACGATGATGACATCAAGGACAGAAACCGCACTATTAACAGCGGCAGAATTGAGTTCAGAAACGTAAGCTTCCGTTACTTCAAGAACAACAGCGAGAAAGTGCTGGACAGCATCAATCTTGAGATAAATTCGGGTGAGCTGGTTGGTATTATCGGCTCGACGGGAAGTGGTAAGACCACGCTTGTTTCCCTTATTCCGAGGCTTTATGACACGGATGAGGGTACGGTTTTTGTTGATGGTACTGATGTGCGTGAATTGCCGTTGTTCAACCTGCGTGAAAGCGTAGCGATGGTATTGCAGAAGAACACGCTTTTCTCGGGCACGGCGGCGGAAAATCTCCGTTGGGGCAACGAAAATGCTACTGACGAGGAAATCATTGAGGCGGCAAAAATTGCGCAGGCTGACTCCTTTATCAGCGGTTTTACAGACGGTTACGAAACGGAGCTCGACCAGGGTGGTGCAAACCTGTCGGGCGGTCAGAAACAGAGAATGTGTATTGCCCGTGCGCTGCTGAAAAAGCCGAAGATTATTATTCTTGACGACTCTACGAGTGCGGTTGACACGGCTACTGACGCGTCAATCCGCAGGGCTTTGCGTGAACGTTTGCCTGAGGTTACAAAGCTTATTATTGCACAGCGTATCAACTCGGTTATTGATGCTGACAAGATTGTTGTACTTGATGACGGTAAGATTGTTGGATGCGGAAGTCACGATGAGCTGATGGAAAGCTGCGTGGCTTATCAGGAAATTTATCGTTCGCAGAAGGATTAAGGGGGTGAAGTTATGGAAAATACAGCCAGACAGGAACGCTTGCTGAAGAAGTACAGCGGTGTGAAAAAGGATGGCACGGTCAAGAAGAATATGGACGTTATGGGCCGTGGCAACCGTGATGCAGCTTTCAGTGCAAAGGGCAAGCCAAAGGATATGAAGGCTTCCATACTTCGCTTGTTCCGTTATCTTGCGAAGGAACGTGCTTTGCTTGTAATTGCGATGATTTGCGCGGTTATTCAGACGGTTACTACCCTTGCGGCGAGCTATATGCTTCGTCCGATTATGAATAAGTTTATCTACTTTGATGAGGCTAATCCTGACATTACTGACCGTGTGAAAGGACTTGCGGGAGGGCTTGTTATTCTTGCGGTTGTGTACGGAATTTCCGTGCTGACACAATGGCTACAGCAGAGAATTATGCTGACGGTTTCACAGCGCACGCTTTCACACATGAGAAGCGAGCTTTATGACAAGCTTCAGGATTTGCCAATAAGCTACTTTGACCGCAACCCTGCGGGCGACATTATGAGCCGTTTCACAAATGACGTTGACACGGTGGGCGAAATGCTGAACACGACGCTTATTCAGATTATTTCGGGTGCGATTACGATTGTAGGCACAGTTATTCTTATGCTTTACACAAACGTAATTCTCGGCGGCATCACGATTATTATGACTCCCCTGCTTGTGTGGGTGAGCAAGCTGATTATCAGCAAGAGCCGTGGTGCTTACTCGGAACAGCAGAAAAATCTCGGTATGCTCAACGGCTTTGCAGAGGAAACAATTTCGGGTCAGAAGGTTGTAAAAATCTTCAACCACGAGGAAATTGCCGAGGAAGAATTTGCATTTCTCAACAGCAGACTTTGCGAGTCGCAGATCAAGGCACAGTTCCGTGCGGGCATTATGGGGCCTGTTACACATCAACTTTGCAACGTTGTTTACGGTATTACGGCTTGTGTGGGTGCAATTCTTGTTGTGGTACGCGGATTTGACATCGGCGGTCTGACGATTTCTCTCAACTTCACACGTCAGTTCAACCGTCCTATAAACGAAATCTCCATGCAGATGAACACGGTTTTCTCGGCACTTGCTGGTGCTGAACGTGTATTTCAGGTTATGGACACCGAGCCTGAAAAGCAGGATGCAGAAATTGTTCCTATGGACAAAATTGAGGGACACATTGTTCTTGATGGGGTAAACTTCGGTTATGTTCCCGGGGTAACAGTACTTCACGATATCACGCTTTATGCAAAGCCCGGACAGAAGATTGCCTTTGTTGGCTCGACAGGTGCGGGAAAGACTACGGTTACAAATCTGCTTTCGAGATTTTATGAAATTGAGGAGGGCACGATTACAATTGACGGCGTGCCGATTGAGAAGATTGACAGGGATTTTCTCCGCTCGAATATTGCTATGGTTTTGCAGGACACTCACCTTTTCACGGGTACGGTTATGGAAAATATCCGCTACGGCAGGCTTGAGGCTACTGACGAGGAGGTTATTGAGGCGGCTAAGGTTGCTTCGGCGCACACCTTCATTATGCAGCTTGAAAACGGTTATGACACGCTGCTTGAAAATGACGGTGCAAATCTTTCACAGGGTCAGCGTCAGCTGCTGAACATTGCCCGTGCTGCGATAAGCCGTGCACCTATTCTTATTCTCGATGAGGCAACAAGCTCCGTTGACACACGTACTGAGCGGCACATTGAGGAAGGTATGGACGCGCTTATGGAAAACCGCACGACCTTCGTTATTGCGCACAGACTTTCCACAGTACGTAAGTCGAATGCGATTATGGTGCTTGAAAAGGGACGGATTGTTGAGCGTGGCACACACGATGAACTTCTTGAAATGGGCGGCAGATATGCTGACCTTTACCACGAAATTGCCGAGCTTTCATAATTTTGCACAAACTATTCCCGAAGCGTTGGAAACAAAAAGCGTTCTGTTCAAATTGTAAACAGAACGCTTTTTTTGTTAACTTTTTGTTGTTGATTATGGAAATGAAAAATGTTAAACTTGTTGTATATTATTGTTCGGAGGTTTATTTGCTATGAATATAAAAAAGCTTGGTGCAGCGCTGATTGCAGCTGTTATGCTTGCTTCACTTGCAGGCTGTAACAAGGATAACGCTGAAGATACACCTACTGAAACAACGGTAACTGAGGCTGCTGTTGTTCACGATGAAATCCGTGACATTCCATCCGTTGAGCTTGTGAAGGAAATCAAAATCGGCTGGAGTCTTGGCAACACTCTTGATTCGACAGCAAGCGGAATTACTGCTGAAATGGCATGGGGCAATCTGAAAACCACAAATGAAATGATTACTGCTGTCAAGGATGCGGGCTTCAACGCGATAAGAGTTCCTGTAACCTGGGGCACTCACATGGACGCTGAAAACAACGTTGACGAGGAATGGATGAATCGTGTTCAGGAGGTTGTTGACTACGCTTACACTCAGGATATGTTCGTAATTCTCAACATTCATCACGAGGACTGGCACGACCCTTACTATGACACAGCTGATGCTTCAATTGCAAAGCTCCAGACACTCTGGACACAGATTGGCACACGCTTTGCCGATTATGATGAACGTCTGATTTTTGAGGGTATGAACGAACCGCGAAAGAGAAACACTCCGCAGGAATGGAACGGCGGTGACAAGGAAGGTCACGATGTTGTAAATCAGATGAATGCGGCTTTTGTTGAAACGATCCGTGGTCTTGGCGGAAACAATGCAAAACGCCATCTTATGCTTCCTACATATGCGGCAAACTCTGGTGTTTCCGCAATCGGTGATTTCGTTCTCCCTGAGGGTGATGACAAGCTTATCGTTTCCATCCACGCTTATCTTCCCTACAATTTTGCACTTGGCGGAAATATTGAACAGCGTGAATTTACTCCTGATGAGGGTAATGCAAGTGAAATCCTGTTCCTTATGGAAACACTCAACAACAATTTCATTTCAAAGGGTATTCCTGTTATCATCGGCGAAACAGGTGCGAGAAGCAAGGCCAATGAGGATATCCGTGCTGTGTGGGCAACCTATTACATCAGCAAGGCAAAGGAAATCGGTATTCCCTGCTTTATCTGGGACAACGGCGCTTTCAGCGGCACAGGCGAAAACTTCGGCTTGCTTAACCGTGCAGACTGCACCTGGAAGTTCCCTGCTATTATCGAAGGCTTTATGAAGGGTCTTGAATAAGTTAATACAAACAAAAACCGCTGTACAAATCGTACAGCGGTTAATTTTTTTATTCGAGTTCGAATGCTCCTGTGTACAGCTGATAATACTTGCCCTTTTCGGCAATAAGCTTTTCGTGGCTTCCGCGCTCGATTATGCGTCCTTGTTCAAGAACCATGATCACGTCAGAGTTCTTTACGGTAGAAAGTCTGTGTGCGATAACGAAAACTGTTCTTCCCTTCATAAGTGCGTCCATACCACGCTGAACAACAGCTTCGGTATGGGTGTCGATTGAAGATGTTGCCTCGTCCATAATCATTACGGGCGGGTCTGCAACTGCGGCACGGCTGATAGCGAGAAGCTGGCGCTGACCCTGTGAGAGGTTGCTTCCGTTTTCGGTAAGCACGGTGTTGTAGCCGTTCGGAAGACGTGTTATGAAATCATGTGCACCTGCAAGCTTTGCGGCTTCCATACACTCATCATCTGTTGCATCAAGACGTCCGTAACGGATGTTGTCCATAACCGTACCTGTAAAAAGGTTGGTATCCTGGAGGATTACACCGAGGGAGTGACGCAGGTCGGCTTTCCTGATTTTGTTGATGTTGATGCCGTCATAACGGATTTTACCGTCGTCGATATCGTAGAAACGGTTGATAAGGTTTGTGATTGTTGTTTTACCTGCACCTGTTGCACCGACAAAGGCAATTTTCTGCCCGGGCTCGGCAAAGAGTGAAACGTTGTGGAGCACGATTTTATCGTCAACGTAACCGAAGTCAACATCGTCCATAACGATATCGCCCTGAAGCTTTGTATAGGTTACAGTGCCGTCTGCCTGATGCGGATGCTTCCACGCCCATACACCTGTACGTTCTTCACATTCAACAAGCTGACCGTTTTCTTCCTTTGCATTGACAAGTGTTACATAGCCGTCGTCAACTTCAGGCTCTCTGTCGATAAGGTTGAAAATTCTTTCCGCACCTGCGATACCCATTACTACAGAGTTAATCTGGTGAGAAACCTGACCGATGTTGCCTGCAAACTGTTTTGTCATATTGAGGAACGGTACAACAACGCTGATACTGATTGCCATACCTGAAAGACTGAGGTTTGTTACGTTGTTGAGGTAGAGAAAACCGCCTGCAATCGCTACGATAACGTAAAGCACGTTACCCATATTATTGAGGACAGGTCCGAGGATATTTGCGTACTTGTTCGCCTTTTCTGAAGCAAGGAAAAGTGCCTCGTTGATTTTATCGAAGTCAGCCATACATTCTTCCTCGTGGCAGAAAACCTTGACTACCTTCTGGCCGTTCATGATTTCCTCGATGTAGCCTTCTTCCTTACCGATTTCAATTTGCTGCTTTACGAAGTATTTTGCCGAACCGCCGCCTACCTTTGAGGTAACGATAAGCATAAGGATTACGCCAACAAGTACAACAATTGCCATCCATACGCAGAAGTAGAGCATAATGGAGAAGAGTGTTGTTACGGTAAGAATTGACACGAGAAGCTGTGGGAAGCTCTGGGACACCATCTGGCGAAGTGTATCGATATCGTTGGTGTAATGGCTCATTATGTCGCCGTGGTTTGTTGTATCAAAGAACTGAACAGGCAAGTCCTGCATTCTGTTGAACATCTTTTCACGAAGCTTTTTCAGCGTACCCTGTGTAATGATTGCCATTGTCTGATTGAAGGCAAATCCTGACAGCAATGACAGCACATAGAACACAACAAGGATAATAACCGTACCAAGAATCTGCTCCTTTACGCCTTCCCAGTTGCCGCTCTGCCAGCTGGTTTCAACGGCGGAGATTACTCTCTGCATAAAGATTGCAGGCATTGAGCTGACAATTGCGTTGAAGATTATGCAAATGAGAGTAAGCGGCATAAGCACGGGATAAAACTCAAAAAGCGTTTTGATAACACGTTTTGCCATACCCTTTTTCACGGTTGGTCTTTTTTTATTCTCCATCGCTGTCACCTCCTGTCTTGTTCTGGATATTATAGAGGTCTTTATAGATTTCGTTGGATTTCAGCAGTTCATCGTGGCTGCCTGCGGCGCTGATTGTACCGTTTTCCATAACTATGATAAGGTCAGCGTCCTGCACGGAGGAAATACGCTGTGCGATAATGAGCTTTGTTGTTGCAGGGATATATTCACGCATAGCCGCTCTGATAAGTGCGTCTGTCTTTGTATCAACGGCACTTGTAGAGTCGTCCATAATAAGAATTTTAGGCTTTTTCAGCAGTGCACGTGCAATACACAATCTCTGTTTCTGACCGCCCGATACGTTTGCACCGCCCTGCTCGATATATGTATCGTATCCGTCAGGGAAACGCACGATAAATTCATCTGCCTGAGCAAGCTTGCAGGCTTCAATCATTTCCTCGTCGGTAGCATTTTTGTTGCCCCAACGGAGGTTATCCTTGATTGTTCCTGAGAAAAGAATATTCTTCTGGAGCACCATTGCAACCTCGTTACGGAGGGTTTCAAGGTCGTACTCACGCACGTCACGTCCGCCTACAAGGACAGCGCCCTCGGTTACGTCGTAAAGACGTGAGATAAGCTGTACGAGAGTTGACTTTGATGAGCCTGTACCGCCGATAATACCTACTGTCTGTCCTGATTCGATATGGAGATTGATGTTTGACAATGTGTTCTTTTCGGCTGTTTTTGCGTACTTGAAGCTTACGTTGTTGAAGTCAATTGAACCGTCGGCAATATCCATAACGGGATTTGCAGGGTTGCTGAGGCTGCTCTGTTCGTCAAGCACTTCAACGATACGCTTGCCTGACTCGGAAGCCATTGTAATCATTACAAACACCATTGAAATCATCATAAGGCTGTTGAGGATCATAAAGCTGTATGTAAGAAGTGCGCTGAACTGGCCGACATCGAGATCAAGACCCTTTGAGGTGATGATTGTATATGAACCGAAGGAAAGTACGAACACCATTACTGCATAAAGGCAGAACTGCATAATCGGGCCGTTGAGGGCAAGGATACGGTCAGCCTTTGTGAAGTCAGCGCAAACGTCCTCTGCGGCTATATTGAACTTTTTCTTTTCGTAATCCTCACGGACGTAGGATTTTACAACACGGATACCCTTTACGTTTTCCTGAATTGAGCTGTTGAGGCGGTCATACTTCTTGAACACCTTCTTGAACAGTGGCATTGTCTTTGCAATTACAATGATAAGTGCAACTGCAAGGATTGGTGCAACAATAAGGAAGATGAATGCCATTCTTCCGCCCATTACAAATGCCATTACAAATGCAAAAATCAGCATAAACGGACAGCGCACTGCCATTCGGATAATCATCATAAATGCCATCTGCACGTTTGTTACGTCGGTTGTAAGACGTGTTACGAGGGAAGAAGTGGAAAATCTGTCGATATTCTCGAAGGAAAAATTCTGGATATTGTAGAACATATCCTTACGCATATTCTTTGCAAAGCCGCAGGAAGCTGTTGCACAGGTTATTCCCGCAAGCGCGCCGAATGTCAGTGACAGAATTGCCATTACTACCAGCACAAGACCGTAATTGAGGATTGTTTTCATATCACAGCCGCCCTTGATCTGGTTGACAAGCTCTGCGATAATGAACGGGATAATGCATTCCATTACGACCTCAAGCGATACAAGTATCGGAGTAAGTATCGAATCACGCTTGTATTCCCGCACACATGATGCAAGTTTTTTTATCATATCGGGTTTACCGTCCTTTCTGCGTCCACCTGAACGCATTTATTATTCTTTTTCCAAAAAACAACTTTTATTATACCACATTTCAGCATTGGAAATATAGCACATAAAATTAACACCGCAATATTTTGTTAATATTTATCCTTATGCGGTTTATGTTGACTTACACATATAAAATATAGTATAATAAAATTGTCAAATATATAAATTTTCCCATATTTCTTACGAAAGGAGGATATGCTTCATCTGAAGCATACGTTTAAATATGTTCTGTGTATATTGTGGTGCTGAAATGCACGATAATGCCAATTTTTGTACCAAATGCGGCAAGCCTGTAAAAAAATCGTCTGTTGAGGAAATCCCCCCAGTTGAGGAAGCTGCTCCTGCTGTGGACGTTGCCTCCGTTGAGGAAGTTACTCCTGCTGAGGAGGTTACTCCTGCTGAGGAGGTTACTCCTGCTGAGGAGGTTACTCCTGCTGAGGAAGTTACTCCTGCTGAGGAGGTTACTCCTGCTGAGGAGGTTACTCCTGCTGTGGACGTTGCCTCCGTTGAGGAGGTTACTCCTGCTGAGGAGGTTACTCCTGCTGAGGAGACTGCTCCCGTTGAGGAAAAGCCTGCGGCTGTAAGCCTTGAAAAAGAAACTTCCAAGGAAACTACCGAAGAAATTACGCAAGCTATTCCTGAACAGCCTGCTGTTGAAAAGCCTGTAAAAACGAAAAGCCTTGCGAAGAAAAATCTTACTTCCGCAGTTGCTTTTATTGTTTCTGCGGCAGTTGTTGCGGGGCTTGGATTTTTTGCTGCTCCGAAGCTTATTTTTCACTCTGTATTCGAAAAAGAGGCGGTAAGCAACAGTGCGGAGGCGGCTATGACTTTTCACAAGGCAAGCGGAGATGCTGACGCTGTTTCTTCTGTAAAGTTTACTCTTGCACGAAAGGCACTTGAGGATGAAAACTACGCTTATGCAGCGGCTGTTTTTGCAGATTTGAAAAATCAACAGGCAAACACTTTTGCTGATATGACAAATCCGAACTTCGTAATAAAAGTCGAAGACCTTACCTCATACATTGACGAGGCTTTTGCAGGTCGATGTCGCGTTCTTGTAAATGGCGGAAAATACAACATTGCTGAGGCTGACTCAACACAGATTTCCGATGCACTTCTCCGCTCAAGCATTGTAAACGACACTCTTGTTTCAAAGGCAAAAATCCTTTCTGCTGACGGAAAAACAGCTGAGGCTTACGAAATGGTAAGTGGAATAAACACCTCTGCTGCTTATGATTCCGAAAGCTACGGAATTATCATTTACAATTATGCGGCGGATTTCTACAATGAAATGAAGTTTGCGGAAACATATGAAATTCTTGCTGATGTTGATGATGAAAAATGCAATGAGCTTCGTTGTGCGTCTGCTTACTATATGGCAAATGATTTTCTCAAGGCTAAGAATTACGAAAAGGCAATTGAAATGTACGAAAAGGCTGAAAATTACAGTGATGCAAAGGAAAGGCTGAAGCAATGCAATTATCAGCTTGGTCTGCGTTACTACAATCTTAACAAGCTGGATGATTCTCTGGAATTTTTCACAGCGTCTGACGGCTACAAGGATTCTGCTTCCTACATAAAGAAAATTGAGGAAAAGAAAGCTTATATGGGTTGGAAGATTGACGGCTTTACTACGGATTACGTAAACACAATCACGGGCAGACCTAATCCCGAAAAAACAAAAATTGCATCAACCGACCCATTTATCTACTACTTCACAATCACAAATGAAAACAACAACAAAAACGGAGTTACAATCAATATAAAAATCACAACTCCTGACGGCAGCACTGCTGACGAAACATTTACAAATGTCAAGAACGGCGATGTGAACTGTTATATTGCAGGATATGAATTTCCTCAGCACGGTGCACTTGGTTCTGCAAATTTTACCGTTACGCTTGTAGAAACAGGTGAAGTGCTTGACACCTGCTACTTTGATATTTACTGATAAACGGAAGGAGGAATACTGCTATGAACGCTCAGATTGAAGAAGTTGCTGAAAAGAATGTACAGCAACTAACAACTGCTGAAAATAAAAAGAAGACTATGCCTATAGCTGTACGGATAACATTATGTATTCTACTTTCGGTACTGCTGATTGCTGATGCTGCTGTAATTGCTGTAACAACGGCTGTTCGTGTGAATGTTACTGAAGAAAAGATTGGAAAGGTCATTGACAATACTGACTATATGACAATTCCGCTCACTATTGACAATATTCAATCCAATCTTTATGAGATGTTTTTTATTGCTTTTGCAAACAGTTCAACAAATGCGGTTGATATTTATGCTCTTGCCGAAGAAACAGATTTTGATGGATTTATTGCGGAACAGCTTTACAGCTATGCGGCTTTTATTCTGTATGACGAACGGCTTGAAGGTATTGACAGCGATGTAATTATGGAATTCTACGATAAGAATGCGGACAAGCTTGATAATGCTTTCAACATAGTTTACAGCAGAAATCAAATTTGTGAAATTATTGAGGGACAGAAAAATATTTTTGATAAGCTTACAAACAATGAAGTTGAAGCGGCAATTCCTATGATAAAACTTATCAGATTTGCAATGTCGCCTGTTGCGCTTGTTCTTTTCTCAATGCTGGCGGTTGTGTGTATTGTGTTTATCGGTATACTGTCGCGAAGCGTGGGAACCTCTCTTGTTGCAACAGGAATTTCTATGGCAGCAACGGGACTTGCGGGCACAGTAATTTCCTGTCTTGCTATATGGGGAACAATCGGTGTTGAGCTTACTCCTGTTACAGCGGCAAGCGTTATCTGGCAGGGCATTGTTGGCGCTGTTCTTCCTGATATTTTTACAATGTTTGCATATATTCTTACTGTAGGAATTCTGCTTATTCTTACAGGTGGATTTATCGGACAGATACGCAGAAATTCAAAACGTGCAAAAAACAGCTAAGACTTACCCCAAGATAATTCTTGGGGTATTCTGATAAATGAGGTATTGCTATGAGTTACACGAAAAAGCTTTTCCGTCTGAAATCACCTTTTGACACGGAACAATCCAACGAATTGTTCCTGAAAGCGATGAAGGAAAACTGTGAGTTTCATTACAAAAACTGTCCCGAATACAAAAAAATCCTTGACGGCGCAGGCTTTACTCCCGATGACCTGAAAGAATACACGGATATTGAACGTCTTCCGTTTATTCCGACGCTGTTTTTCAAGAAAAACAGGCTTTATTCGATGCCTGAACGAAAGATGTTCATTCACGCTACCTCCTCGGGAACAAGCGGAACATTCAGCGATATTGGTTTTGAACTGAGCGGACTCCTCTGTGGGCTGGATATGGTTATCACTATTGCAAAGCGTTGGAAGCTGCTTTCTCCTGTTCCCTGCAACTATGTTGTTCTGGGTTATCGTCCGCACAAAAGCAACAAAACTGCTGTTGCAAAAACCGCATACGGTTACACGCTTTTTGCACCTGCACTAAGCAGGACTTTTGCGCTGAAATACAAGGATGGCAAATACTCTCCTGACCTTGACGGGATTATCGATGCAATTGTAAAGCACAGCAAGTCACGTTTTCCTCTGCGTTTTATCGGGTTTCCTTCGTACACATATTTCGTGATGAAGCTTATGGAGGAACGCGGCATTTCCGTTCAGCTTCCGAAACGTTCGCTGATTATGCTTGGCGGCGGCTGGAAGCAATTTTACAAGGAACAGGCTGACAAGGGTGAGTTTTACGCACTTGCCAAAAAGGTGCTGGGACTTGATGAGGAAAATATCATTGAAGCCTTCGGTGCGGCGGAACACCCGATTTTGTATTGTGATTGCGAGAAACATCATTTCCATGTTCCCGTATACAGCCGTGTTATTGTCCGTGATGTACACACACTTGAACCTGTACCAAACGGGCAGATAGGACTTGTAAACCTGATTACGCCTATGGTGAAGGCTACTCCGATTTTAAGCATTATGACTGACGACCTTGGTATTCTGCACGACGGAAGCGAATGCGGCTGCGGAATTAAATCGCCTTACCTTGAAATTATCGGCAGAGTTGGTCTGCGTGACATAAAGACCTGTGCGGCTGGTGCGGCAGAAATTCTGTCTGCGGCCACTGCTGAAAAGGAGGATGAAAAATGATACTTGCAAACGGTAAGATTTATGAATCCTCGGAACAGAACGCTGTTCTTGACAGGCTTGAAGCTGAAATCAACTATACCCGGGCAAGCCATATACTTGACACCGGAATGGTTATTTCTGCCGCTGACACTCTTGGAAAGAAGATTGCTGACGGCGAGTTCAATGATATAATTTCAGAATTTCTCGGTGACACACCTGACGAATATCTGAAGCTTGCGGCGGATTTTATGAATGCTGATAATCTGAGTTTCCGTATACATCAAGAATTAGGAAAAAACTTTTCAACGGAACACAAAATCACTCCGCCTTACGGCTTGAAACAGGCTACGGTGAAACTTATGCCGCTTGGCACGCTGTTTCACATTGCGGCGGGAAATATGGACGGACTTCCTGCTTTCAGCGTACTGGAAGGCTTACTGACGGGTAATGTGAATATACTTAAATTACCTCAGGCAGACAATGGACTTACCCTTGAAATTTTCCGAAAGCTGATTGAAATTGAGCCGAGGCTTGCACCGTTTATTTATGTTTTTGACACTCCTTCATCTGATGTTTCGGCGATGAAGAAAATGGCTGAAATTTCTGACGGAATTATCGTATGGGGCGGTGATGCGGCGGTAAATGCTGTTCGTGCACTTGCTCCTACGGGTGCAAAACTTATTGAATGGGGACACAAGCTTGGGTTTGCATACATTTCAGGCTTCGAAAACAAGGATGCGGAGCTTTCTGCCCTTGCAAAGCATATTATTGACACACGTCAGCTTTTGTGCAGTTCCTGTCAGACGATTTTCATTGACACTGAAGATATGACGGTTATAACAGACTTCTGCCGTGAATTTCTACCATATCTTGAAGCTGCAGAAAAGGAAAATCCTATTAGCGAAACAGGTGCGGTTGCTGAGATGTCATTGCGCAGATACACGGAACAGCTTGAAGGCTACATTGGAAAAAAGAGCAGCAACAAACAGGTTTTCCAAGGCAACAGATGCAGTCTGACTGCTTGTGAAGACAGTAATCTTGAACTTTCATATATGTATGGCAACTGCCTTGTAAAGCGTTTGCCGCGAAGTGAGATTATGGCAACTCTCCGCAAGTCAAAGGGATATCTGCAAACAGCCGGTCTTATCTGCACAGCTGACAAGCGTGAGAAATTGACTGATATTCTCGCAAAAGCTGGGGTAAACCGAATTATGCGTGCGGGAAATATGTCCATAACCTTCTGCGGTGAGACGCACGACGGCGAATATCCGTTGAGGCGGTATATGCGTGTTGTTAATATTGAATAAAAAGTGCACCTGAGAGGCATTACGCTTCTCAGGTGTTTTTTACGCTTCATATTCACTTCGGAGGATTGAAAAATAGAGTCTGCCCACATACTCGCCGTTCATATAAAAATAGTCGCGGAGCGTACCCTCGTATGTAAATCCGCATTTTTCTATTACACGCTTTGATGGGGCATTTATTGTTTTTGTGCAGATCTGAACCTTATGCAGATTCATTTTGTTGAAGCCGTAGGCAATAACAGATTTTGTTGCCTCAGTTGCGTAGCCCTTGCACTGAAAGTCGGAGCCGATACAATACTCTATTTCCGCAAAGTGATTTTTGCTGTCCACAAGGAAATAGGCAATCTGACCGATACACTCTCCCGATACCTTTTCAATCACTGCCCAACGATAGTAATCCTCACGCTCGTATGAACCGATATATTTGTCAAGCAAGCCCTTGACTTCGGCTTTTGTGGAATAGACAGGCTCGGAGTACAGCGACTGGATTTTCTCGTCGGCAACCCAGTTTTTCAACATTGCATCGTCGTCGGCATACTCAAATCTGCGGAGTATCAAGCGTTCGGTTTCGATTATTTTTGTTCCGATGTGGGTAAGCATAGCTATTCTCCTTTATCAGCAAAGTTCAATCTGTTCCTTTGGAGCAAAGTTTGTTTCCATTGTCCAGGTAACAGCAGTACAGTTCTTCATCACGAAAACCTGCAGAAGATTATCTATTCCGTTTGCAACCCATGCCTGCAAAAATTTTCTTGACGGATGTGCAAAGATTTCTTTTCTCAGTTCTTCGTCAAAAACCTGCTCGAGTATACCTGTTACGCGTATCTGTGTACCGTTGCAGGAGAAACACATTTCAGCCTTTGGATTCTGTTTGATTTGTGCAAACACGTCCTTTGTAGAGGCTGTGTGGAAAACAAAGCCGTTTTCGTCTGCCCTGAAAAGAAGCATTCCCCTTACTCTCGGCTGGTCACCCTCAACGGTTGCAAGGTGAAATGCGGGGTTTTCGTTTATAAGCCTGAAGATTTCCTGTGCGGTCATATAATCATTTCCTTTCAATTGTATTTGAAATGATTATAACCTATTCCTTCGTGTCACGCTTTAAAAATACTGCACAATTCTTTCAGAATACCGTCAATCTGCGTATTTGTCACGGTACTCGCTGGGTGCAATCCCCACTCTTGCCTGGAAACATGAGGAAAAATGTGCACTGCTTCCAAAGCCGCAACGCATAGCAACCTCTGTTATAGGAATATTCTTTCTCATAAGCAGGGTTTTCGCCTTCTGTATTCTTATTTCAATCAGGTACTCAATAGGGGTAATTCCGATTTCCTTTTTGAAACGGCGATTAAAGGCTGATGGTGAAATGTAACCCAGTGCCGCAAGCTTTGAAACGGTGATGTTGTCCATATAGTGCTGTTCCATATAATGCTGTGCCCTTGCTACGGAATAATCCGCTGACACGGCACGCAGGTCCAGCGTTTCACCGAAGATACTGCGGATAATCCAATGGGTTATAATTTCAGCCTGGGCATCAAGGGTTATGTCGGAATTGAGCATGGATTTGCTGTACTCAAAAGCAAAGGTGTTCAGTGCTTTAAGTATATCGCTGCACATGTCAAATGGCTGACTTTTATAGTCAGGGACAGCATTTGCGTACATAAGATAGCGCTTCTCGAAATACTCCTTTTCAATTAACAAGCAGTAGTAATGCTGTTCGGTACGGATATTGAAAGGTGTATCAGGCGAGGTTATTTCAGCGTGGTAATGGGTTTGCTTGTCCTCTGTCTGCTGAAAATAAATCACGATTGTGTATGACGGACAGGTCATTTTTCCGAGCACATTTTCCTGTGACACAGGAATAAAAATCCCCAACTGCGTGCGGACGTAGCAATCGAAATGCGACATTATTTCTTCGGTTACGCTTTCACCCATAAGCTTTTTTATAATATCAAAATCCTTCATAAAGCTCTCCTTGCATTTTTCTATATGATACCACGTCATCCGCCAAATGTAAAGCTATTCCGCATAATTCAGCCAAATCCGCAGATAATACTGCAAGGTGATTATTATGAAAAAGGGCAAGCTTTATTTTTCTATACTCGGTGCGGTAACTGGTATCTGCAACGGTTTGTTTGGCTCAGGGGGCGGGATTGTTGCCGTGCCTATGTTACAGAAAGGCGAAGTACCGACGAAAAATTCCCACGCAACTTCCCTTGCGCTTACGCTGCCGCTGTCGCTGGTGTCGGCATTTTTCTATGCAAGCGAGGGTAGCTTTCAGTGGGAATACACGCTGAAGCTTATTCCGCTGGGACTTGCGGGGGCGGTGCTGGGAAGTCTGCTGATGAAAAGAATACCGACGAAGCTTTTGAAGCGGATATTCGGGGTGCTGCTGATAATTTCGGGAGGGAGAATGCTGTTGCTATGATTTGGGCGTACATTGCGGCTTTTTTGACAGGAGTTCTCGCTTCTCTCGGTGTCGGCGGAGGGATGGTGCTGATAATATATCTGACGGTTTTCGGCGGCTTCGACCAGCTTTCCGCACAGGGAATAAACCTGATTTATTTTCTGCCGATTGCGTTGCTGTCGGTGATTATCCACAGCAGAAACGGGCTTGTTGAGTGGAAAAAAATACTCCCGTCGCTGGTGACGGGAGTGATATTTGCATTGGCAGGTGCGGCTTTGGCACGTTACATCGGCTCGCCGCTTCTGCGGAAGATTTTTGCGGGGTTTATCCTGCTTATCGGGTTTAAAGAGCTTTTTGGTTCTTTCGGTAAGCGAGATAAGTCTCAAGAATAATCGTTGCGGCAACGGCATCAACAACAGCCTTGCGCTTCTTGCCGCGGACGTTGGTTTCGTTGAGGTAATTGTGCGCGGTAACGGTTGTGCGGCGCTCGTCCCAGAGCTCGGTTGGGATGCCCGAAAGCTCACCTGCAAGACGTGCAAATTCGGCGCACTTTTCGGCACGCTCACCCGTTGTTCCGTTCATATTTTTAGGGTAGCCGACTACAATCAGCTCGGCTTTTTCCTTTTGTGCAAGCTCGGCGACCTTTTCAGCACAGCGCTGAAAGTTGTACTCGGTGATTACCGTAAGGGGCGAAGCAAGCATTTCGCTCTTATCGCAAACGGCAATTCCTGTTCGGCTGTCGCCGAAGTCTACTGACATTATTCGCATTTTATTGTCCTCCATTTATGCTTTGCATTTCACTCTAATTCTTGAAATCAAGTTATCACTATTTATAGAAAACTCTATACAATATTCATACAAGCCATCATAAAATTCATATGTTTTAATTGAATCTTGGGCATTATATGCATTAGGCTTTCCGAATACATTTACAATATCTTCATACGTACTTGTAAAATTAAGACCACAAGAAGTATTGATAATAATATTTGTATTTTCACAGTTTTTATTATTAAAACTCACATTATATAAACTGTCATCAAGAACTTTTTGCACATCATTATCATCGGATGCAAACACAGTCATAAACATTGATTCACCAGCGTAAAGGACATCAATATAAAATCCTTTTTCGCCTTGATATAGCACACTATTTTCATCAACATACTCTGCTTCATATGAAAAATTTTCATCCAGTTCCATTATTTTATTCAGCGTAGTAGGTAATGTAAGCGTTTGTCCATTGATAATGAGGATGTTTCTTAATTCGTCCATAGTCCATCCATCTGGCAACACTGTTTCTATTGATAACTCTGTTGCTTCTGTTTGATTTACAGTTGTTACAGCCGTTGTCACCTCTCCCTCGCCTCCATTTCCGCAAGCGGTAAGCGTGCAGGCAATTGCGGCGGTAATAAGAATTGATAAAAACTTTTTCATCTGATGTCCTCCTTATGTTAATTCAATCTGCAAATCATAATATATTCTTCGTCATTTTCGTCAACAATTTCAAAGCCGACGTTCAGATACATTTTCACAGCATAGTTAGCTTTCTGCACGGCAAGGGAAGCCTGCTTGTATCCGTTTTGTTTAAGCAATTCAAGCATCTGCTTCATCATAGCTGTTCCAATTCCGAAGCTGCGGTAATCCTTATACAGCGAAATCGCAAAGGACGGGGTTGCATCGTCGACGTGCCCGTAATCGTTCATAATGCGCGTCCATACTGCACCAACGATTTTGCCGTCTGTTTCTGCAACAAGGCAGTGGTCATCGGGAAATTTGCCGAAGTCCCTGACGTAAACCTGCAAATCCTCGTTCTGAATGATTGATTTCGGCGGCGGCTCAACGCCCTGCGGGATGAAAATTGCTTCGTATATAAAATCGTTCAGGACATCATATTCTGTTTCCTTGATTTTTCTGATTGTGTACTGCATTTATTCTCCTTTATTTTAATTTCTTTGAAAGATACAAAACAAGGTCATCATCATTTGTATAAATCGTATCATAAGGCGTACACGGCTTATCCTTATACCACACGCCCGACCCGTCTGGAATATAACCACGCTTGACATACATACGCTGTGCGCTTCCGTAACCGTTGTGCAGGCCAACGCCGAGATAAACTGTATCCGCATACTCTGCGGCAATTTTTTCAGCAATGTCCATAAGCTTTGTGCCTATACCTTTTCTTTGGAATTTCCACAACACGTTGAAATCCACAATTTCGGGATACCCCATTCCGCCAAAAGCTCCCCATTTGCAATCGGGATAAACATTCACATAGCCCGCAGGCTCGCCGTTGTAATCAGCCGCAAGGGAAATCGCTCTCCCCTCGGCTACATCTTTAAGCCGCATATCAAGCTTTTCAATTGTTGAGTCCCAGCCTTGCGCAATTTCGCCCTCGGTAAATATTTTCGGGTCGGTTTCGCACAAGTCACGGATTAAGATTGTTCCATCATTATAATATATCATTCTGTACCTCTTGTAAAGTTACTTTTCCTTGAATTCGTCCATCTCTTTTTTACACCAAGCCGAATGTGAAAGCGTAGAAAGCTCATCGGTCAGGTGGTCATTGTTGTTGCGGAAGATGATTTTCGGCACGAGGTTGTCGTCGTACTCCACAAGGGAAACCGCCGTGTTGTCCGACCAGCCAACGTCTTTCAGCCGTTCGATTGGCATACCCATTGCATAGCAGAGATATGTACGAAGCGCACAGCCGTGGGACACGACAGCAATTGTTCTTCCGTGATTTTCTGCGGCGATTGCTGTTACTGCGGCTTTCATCCGCTCGTAAACCTGACGTACGCTTTCGCCGTTCTCAATTTCAAAATCGTACATACGGTTTTCCCAGAGCTCGTATTCCTTAGGGTAACGCTTCGGAATGTCAATCCAGGGCATACCCTCCCACACTCCGCCGTTGATTTCAACAAGCTGTTCATTACGGATTATTTCAAGTCCGTGGTACTTGTTTACAGCTTCGGCTGTGGAAATCGTACGCTTCATAGGGCTGGAATAAATTCTTTCAATCGGGATGTCCCTGAATCTTTCAGCAAGACATTCAAGCTGACGTGCACCCTTTGGACTTATTTCGCAGTCGGTGCGTCCCTGAAAGAATTCCTGCACGTTGCCCATTGCCTCAGCGTGGCGGACAAAATATATTTTCAGCATAGTAATTTTCCTTTGCAATTATTTTTCAGCAACGCTTTTTATCCAGCCTGTTACGCCCTTTGGCAGACGTTCGTCGGCAGGTGTGCCGTTGTCAAACATAAGGTTGTTCTGCACCCAGTTTATCATACAGTGCTGACCCATTTCAAAGCCATAGAACACCGAAGACAGACCGCCGTCGCCGTTGTAGACCCATTCGGGAAAGAAAAGCATAAAGTTTTTCAGCGTTTCAAGCTTTTCGATATGTGGCTCGATGCACTCGTCAAAGGTTGCCATTTCGTCGTGCTTGCCGTGTGCAATGATTACTTCCGTGCCGCTTTCGGAAATGCGGTCAAGCACTTCATAAGAGGGCATATATCCTGAGGAAATCGGAATTGCTCCGTCAAAATAATTGCCGTAATCTTCAAGCAGCTGCCAGGTGAAATATCCGCCTGATGATGCGCCCATAACGAACTTTTTTCCGATGTTTGCGGCGTGCTCCTCGCAGACCTTGTCATAGATTGCCTTGATAGGTGCAGAATAAACTATCCCCCAACCGTTCAGAATCATACCTTCCTCGGTACGCTCCTCGTTGGCAAGAGGAACAATTATGTAAGCGCCGCCCATTTCCTGCTGATACTTAGGTGAAGCGTACTGCTCTGCGCCGCAGCACATTATACAGCCGTCACCCATAAGGGAGTTGCTTGCGCCGTGAAGCCACATTGTCACGGGATATATGCCGTTTGGGTCAGCGCCGTGCTTTACAGGGTCGTACACGTAATATGTGATAGCTCCCGTGTCATTGCAGGGATAGCTGTACTTATCAAAAAGTGACAGATATTTGCGTGTCGGATAGGTTGTGGAGTAGCTGATGAATTCGCCGTCCTTCATATACTTCGCCCAATCGGGAATTACGTTTTTGTCCTGTTCCATCTTTTTAAAATCAGGTAATGCCATTATTATCGTCCTTTCTTTACTGCATTTTTTAAAATTATAGCATATTGTTCTAAAAATTGCAACGATAAGAAAATCCCACGGAAAGCAATTCTTCCCGTGGGATAAATT
>CALATN010000134.1 GCA_937891895.1 uncultured Clostridia bacterium | reverse complement strand
TCAAAAGGGTCTCCCTCAATAGGTCTCCACACTCTCACCGCTAAATTATAATTTAATTTTATTAAACAACCTCGTTGTATTTTCCATTGTCTGACGTGCAACCTCATCAGGTGTGATACCCTTTTCAGCAGCAATCTTGTCGATAACGTGGACAATCATACTGCTGTCACAGCGCTTGCCGCGGTTTGGCTCAGGTGCCATATATGGGCAATCCGTTTCAAGGAGAAGCTTATCCATTGGAACAACACCAAGCGCTCCGATTGCCTTTTTCGCATTCTTGAAGGTCAGCACACCCGTGAAGCTGATATGCAGACCAAGTTCAAGCATCTGCTTTGCAGTTTCGGCCGAGCCTGAAAAACAGTGCATTACACCGTTTACCTTGCCGCGCTTGCGGAGAATGTTAAGCGTGTCCTCCGTTGCGTCACGGGAGTGAATTACAACAGGCAGGTCAAGTTCAGCCGCAAGGTCAAGCTGTTCCTCAAAAATTTTCTTCTGCAATTCAGCGTCGTAGCCGTCATAATGATAATCAAGTCCGATTTCGCCGATTGCAACAACCTTAAGGTCAGCCGCCCACTTGCGGAGCTGTTCAAGATAATCGGCAGGAGCTTTGTCCACGTCCTCGGGGTGAATTCCCACCGCCGCATAGATGAACGGGAACTTGTTTGCGTACTCCACCGAAAAGCGTGAGCGTTCCATGTTACAGCCCATATTTATAATGTATTTCACGCCGCCCTCGTGTACACGGACAAGTAGCTCGTCACGGTCGCTGTCGAAGGCTTCGTCATCGTAATGTGCGTGTGAGTCGATATATTCAAGCATAGTTATTCTCCTTTTATGTTAATCGTAATATCTCGATTGGCTGACGGGAAGTTCACTGCTTTTCGCAACACGATACGCAATATAGCACATAGCCGCCGCACCTATTAAACTTATAATTGTGTTGAGAAGAAGCACGTTTGCCACAACGTGCAGCAGAAGTGCAACAAAGTAGAATTTGCGGTAATCCTGCCTGTATGCAGCCGTAAAAACAAGCACCGACCAGGCAATCTGCATTGCAAGCGAAGTTATCCAGCTAAGCACAACATCTGTATGCTGAAAAAAGCCTATTGACGTGTAAATTTCAATCTGTTTTATAAGTGCATCAGCTTCTTCCGCAGACAAGCCTGCAAGCATTGCGTCAAGCCCCACGCTGTTCAGCTTTGAACCTGTGGCAATCGCATCAAAACAAAAGCTCACGCTTGGAATAACCTCCATTCCGTGATGACCTATTCCGTAGCAGACCGCATCGGTAAGGGTGTCGTAATTCTTCAGCATATACCTGAACATCAGAAATCGTGCGGTTTCCTCGCAGAATGCGCCGATGAGTGACGACAGGACAAGCCTTATCGTAAAATCACCGCTGTCAGGCACAAGCATATCCCTTAACAGTGCACGGGGAATAACCAGCAGATTTACCGCGACAAATCCAATTACAAAGGGAAAAATTCTGCCGTCAAATTTTTTGCGTGCGATAAAAATGCATATAAACGGAAAGGCAATAGTCAGAATAGCTCTTACAACAAAGACGAACATCTGAGATGAAGAAAATTCCATTTTTGTCACTCCTATATGACTGATTAGTAAACAAGGTCACCTTTGATTTTCACGTCAAAAGTGACCTTGTTTTTAGTGCATTTTAGCTTGCAGAAGTAACCGCTTCGGTAACGGTTGTTTCCTCGCTCATTTCATTGAGCTTGTCCGTGATAACTGTTTTAAACCTGTCGATAAGCTCGATAATCGGATATTCAAACTCGAAGTAGGTGTGAGTCCACACGCCCTCGCTGAAATCGTAAGTCAGTTCGCCGCTTTCCGTTTCCGTCAGGAAGTCCTTTTCATCGAAGTATTCCTCACCGTTGATCATCAGCAGGTCGCCGTCCCAGTGAACATCGTAATACAATGCGTCGTCCTTGTTTTCCTTGATAGCCTGCTTGATAAGACGCTTGATTGTTGTTCGCAGTTCGATTACGTCCTTGATGTTCTGGTCAAGATGATTTGGCTCAACATAAATCGCAACCTTACCCGAAGACTTGTTCTGCACGTCCAGCACGTAGCAGCGGAAGTGTCCCGATGGTGAAACAAGGCCGCCCTCAGGAGTAAGCAGAGTATCCACAGTTGTAACTCTGAACACGTTCATTATCAGGAAGAATGCAATTCCGCCCAGAATATACAGCAGCAGGAAAATCGTGCCGAATACGGTTTTGATTGTATCATTCATCTTACAGCTGAAGAAGCCGAAAACCGTAACCATTGCCGCAGGAATAAGCAGCGGCCAGTTTCCCCAGTCCATCAGCAATGTCGGGAATAAGACTACCATATTCGCCATACCGATTATGCAGGTTATAAACGACTTTCTCGTATAGAAGAAAAACAGTGCCGAAACCATTGAAAATGCCGCATACACAATAGCGAATTTCATTTTATCCAGATATACGATTTCATAAAAGAATACCGCATAAGCAAAATATGCCAGCACCAGCGTATAAGCTGCACACAGCACGCTTACAACCAGTATGAACCATTTATTTGTCAGAACTTTTTTTACTGTTTCCATCTGAACACTCCTCAGAGTATAATTTTGTTACATATATAATATACCAAGTTATTGCAATAAAATCAAGAACAATTTGATTTCACAACGGTTACAATTTGAATATCCGCAAAATCAGCAGTCATAAAAAATCCCCCGAGGCTGTCGGGGGAAATATATTTGATTAAGAAAAACGTCTGAGAGCGTTGGAAACGATAAGTCCGATGCCGCCGACAATTGCGAGGATAAGAACTACAAGCAGGATTGTAAGCAGGATATTCTGTCCCTTTGAAGCAGCGTCCTCAACCGCAATCGCCTTCACCTCATAGTCACCCTGATTTGTGATTATGCTGCCGTTTGAATCTGTTATAGTGAAATCATCAATATAAAGAATGTCACTGTCGCACATATTGAAGGTAGGAATTGTAAAGCCGACCTTATCATTTGTTGCACCGTCAGGCAGTGTAAGTGTAAGTGTAGTCCACTCTGTTGCACTGAGAGAAGTAGCAGACTGAGTAAGCCATATCATTCCGTCAGAATAAAGTGCAAAGTTTTCGCAAAGCCCCTCTGCACCCTCACAGAGCTTTACGCTCAGTTCAACAGTGCAGTTCTGGAAATTTTCCAAGCCTAATGTTGACGCTTCAATGTAGAAGCCGCCGAATTTATCAGCAGGAGCTTCTGTTATGGATTCAGAAATTACGATACAGCCGTTACCGTTCTTGGACTCCTGAACAGTATGTGTAAGCTTCATTCCTGTTGCATCAACAGAGCCATATGGCTGAAGCTTAGTGATATTTGTCGCTGTATCAAAGCAATATGTAGCCTGACCGTCATCCACGGCAAAAGCGTTAGCCGCACAGATTCCTGCTGCCACAACGGAAGCGAGGATTGCGGAAATAATCTTCTTCATTCTCATTATAATCAAATCCTTTCGGTATTGTCATCAAAAGGCTATATTTCAAGTCATATAATCATTTTAATATAAAATAAAAAATTTGTCAATATGTTTGCTGTGAAACATATTGACAAATTTAAGTGCAATTATTCGTTGCTATTGTCAACGCTCAGGATAACTTCGCTTACGAGGTTGCCGGGGAGCTGTTCATAGCGGAGATGTTCGAGGGAGAAGCTGCCTCTGCCTCTTGTAATCTGGCGGAGCTGAGTTGTAAAGCTCTGCATTTCTCTCATCGGAACTTCAGCTTCGATAGTGGTTGTGCCCTTCTTTGCAGCAGGGTTCATACCGATAACACGGCCGCGGCGCTTGTTGAGGTCGCCCATAATGTCGCCTGTGTTGTCATCGGGAGCTGTAACGAGGAGCTTGCCGATTGGCTCGAGGATTGTAGGTTCAGCCTGCTTCAGACCTTCCTTGAAAGCGATGGAAGCAGCTGTCTTGAATGCCATTTCGGAGCTGTCAACAGGGTGGTAGGAGCCGTCAACGAGGATAGCCTTCAGACCTGTTACAGGGCAGCCTGCAAGAACACCCTTCTTCATAGAGTCCTGAAGTCCCTTTTCAACAGCAGGGAAGAAGTTCTTAGGAACTGCACCGCCGAATACCTTTTCTTCGAATACGAGTTCATCAGAGAGGCAAGGCTCAAATTCAATCCATACGTGACCGTACTGACCGTGACCGCCGCTCTGCTTCTTGTGCTTACCTTCAACCTTTACCTTCTTGCGGATAGTTTCACGGTACGCAATCTTAGGTTCCTTGAGATTGATGTCAGCGCCGAACTTAGCCTTCAGCTTTGCAGCAGCAACTTCGATGTGCTGTTCGCCGAGACCTGCGATAATCTGTTCCTTAGTGAAATCGTCAAGGCTGTAAGTGAGGGTCTTGTCTTCTTCAGTAAGGCGCTGGATACCTGCGCTGATCTTGCTTTCGTCGCCCTGAGCCTTAGCTGTTACAGCCATTCTGAAGCAAGGCTTCGGGAACTCGATTTCAGGGAAAATAACCTTTCTGGAAGCTTCGCAGATTGTATCGGATGTGCCTGCATTGATCTTTACAGCAACAACGATATCACCTGCGTGTGCTTCTGAAACTTCTGTCTGCTTCTTGCCCATAAGAGTATAGAGCTTACCGATTTTTTCAGGAGCATCAACAGTTGTGTTGATGTACTCTGTGTTAGCCTTGAGAGTACCGCTTACAATCTTTATGTAGGACATCTTGCCAACGAACGGGTCAGCAACTGTCTTGAATACGAATGCAGAGAGAGGAGCGTTGTCTTCGTAAGGAATTTCAACAAGCTCGCCTGCTGCGTCTGTAGCCATAACAGGCTTGTTGTCAACAGGTGCAGGGAGGAGAAGTTCGATTTCCTTCAGGAGCATATCAACGCCTGCTGTTGTTGTGGAAGAACAGCATACAACAGGAGTAATAACGCCTTCGTTCATACCCTTATGGATACCGTGAACAAGTTCCTTCTGTGTGAAAGGCTCGCCCTCGAAGAATTTTTCCATAAGCTCGTCATCTGTTTCAGCAACAGCTTCTGTGAACGCTGCAACAAGACCGTCCATACGGTATTCCATCTTCTCGGAGATTTCAGCTGTAGGCATATCTGTTTCAACAGCGTTGCCCTTGTCGTCGTATTTATATGCCTTCATTTCGATAAGGTTAACGAAGGATACAACCTTTCTGTCCTGAATAACAGGAACTACAACAGGACACACTGTAGGACCGAACTTTGTCTTGAGGTCTGTAAGAACGTTGTAGAAGTTAGCGTCTTCGTCGTCGATTTTTGTAACAACGAACATCTTTGGCTTGCCGAGGTCACAAGCGAGGTCGTAAGCCTTTTCTGTACCAACCTTTACGCCTGACTTAGCGGAAACTGTAATCATAACTGTTGCAGCAGCTGCAGCGCCTTCGTGCATACCAGCGGCAAAGTCAAACAGACCCGGTGTATCGAGAAGGTTGATTTTGATATCATTATATTCAAAGGATGCAAGAGCAGTGCTCAGTGAAGCCTTGCGCTTGATTTCCTCGGGGTCATAGTCGCATACGGTATTTCCGTCTGCGGTCTTTCCGAGTCTGTCGGTAACGCCTGCTCTGAACAGGAGAGCCTCTGCAAGAGATGTCTTACCTGAACCCGCATGACCTGTGATTGCGATATTCTTGATTGTTTCAGCTCCGTATTGTTTCATAGTGATTTCATCCTTTCCTTGTAAACGGGGGTTACCCCCTCGCATTATATCGTAAAATTATTTGTAACAAATCAACAAAAATATCTTTAACGACAATTAACATTATAGCACCTTTGCTTACAGATTGCAACAGCAAAACAACATTTTCAATAAATTACATCATACAATGTTAATATTTATGTGCATTTTACACAACCTCAGACGAAAAGCCAACCGCTATACTATAAAATATATTTCAAAACGGCTCTGGATATGCAAAAAAACGCAGTTGCAAATGTTGAAAAGTCAACATTTTGTGCGGGTTGTATAAAGTGTACTTTAATTTATGGAAATCTCTTGACCCAAAGGCTGAAAAATGTTAAAATATTTTAAATATAAAAAGGAAATGAGGAATGAAGATGAACGGATTACTTTTAGGTACGGGAATAGCTGCGGGTGTTGTTGCTCTTGCTGCGGCAGGCTCAACAGCAGGCGCATTCAAGCTTTTCAACAAGGTTATCCCCCGTCAGGACGGTGTAAAGGTAAATATGGACGAAATGGCTGACGCAAAAAAATGGGAGGAATACAAGAAAAGAATTGCTCCGAAAAAGGAATACCTCCTTGCACAGCCAAGTCAGGAAATGACTATAAAATCCCGTGACGGACTCACTCTCCACGGCACATACTTCCCTGCAAAAGAACCTTCAGACAGAATTGCTGTTTGTTTCCACGGCTACACAAGCTCTGCAATGTCCAATGCAAGCTTTGCTTCATTCCTTCACAAGCAGGGCATCAACTGTCTGCTTGTTGACAATCGTGCCCACGGCGAAAGCGAAGGTAAGTACATAGGCTTCGGAGTGCTGGACAGATATGACTGCCTGAGCTGGCTTGATTTTCTCAACAAGCAGTTTGACAACAAGGCACGCTTTATGCTTTACGGTGTGTCAATGGGTGCTTCAACTGCACTTATGACAATCGGTATGGACGAGTGCCCCGAAAACGTTGCGCTTGTTGTTGCAGACTGCGGCTTCACATCTCCGTATGATGTTTTTGCCCACGTACTGAAAAAGGACTACAAGATGTCTGAATTCCCCGTTATGAATATAAATGATGTAATCTGCCGCAAGAAGGCAGGCTACGGCTTCAAGGACTGCTCAACACTTGACACACTGAAAAAAGCTAAATGCCCCGTGCTTTTTGTTCACGGCAAGGACGACAACTTCGTGCCTGTATGGATGAGCGGCAAGAATTACGATGTCTGCTCCTCTGACAAGGATATCCTGCTTATTGAAAATGCGGGACACGGCGCAAGCTACTTTGAAAATTCCGAGCTCTACGAAAGCAAGGTAAGTGAATTTATTGATAAATACTTTAAATAAGGGGTTAGATTATGAGTGAATTTATGAAAGAACTCAACATCAACGGTGCTGTTGTTCAGGGGTACCCGCTCAATGCGGCACAGCGTATTCACAACTATACCATTAAATTTGCGCCGCATCAGGTAATCAACATCGGCACGGGCTTCTACATTCAGATTGACATAAATTTTGACATTCTCCGCAAGGCAATCAAGATGGCTTACGAGCGCTTCGACTGTATGCGTCTGCGTTTTGCCGAAGATGAGGACGGAAAGGTTTATCAGTATCTTGTTCCGAGGGACGACAGAGAAATTCCGTTCTTTGACTTCTCCGAATGGAAAGAGGAGGACGCACACAAGGAAATGGAAAACTGGACGAAAGTTCCTTTTGAGCGTTACAACTCCCCTATGAACTATATTGCGATGGTCAAGCTTCCTAACGGCTACAACGGTACATATTTAAAGGTTGACCATATGACAATGGACTCAAGTTCACTTATTGCTTTTGACAAGGATATCCTTGAAATCTACTGTCACCTTTGCTACGATACGGAAATGCCTAAGCCTATGATGTCCTACATCAAGGCACTTGAAAAGGATCTGGAATACGAGGCTGGCTCTGCGGCACAGAAGCGTGATGAGGAATACTGGATGAGTCAGATTGAGGCGGACGAGCCTATGTACACCGACTTCAACGGTATGGGCAGACTTATCACTCAGCGCCGCGAAAACAACAATCCAAATCAGAGAAGCGCGATGGTTATTTCACGCAATCCTGAAGCGGCAATTTCCGTGTTCGAGCTTGAAAAGGAGCCTTCCGACAGACTTATGCAGTTCTGTCTTGACAATCAGGTTCCGATGGCTACACTTCTTCTTATGGGTCTGAGAACTGTTCTTTCCAAGTTCAACAACGACGAAAAGGACGTTTCCGTAAAGAGCTGTATTGCACGACGCGGTACACTTCTTGAAAAGAGAAGCGGCGGTACAAGAATTCACTTCTTCCCTCTCCGTACAATAATCGAGCCTGAAACAACATTCTATGAGGCTCTGCACATAATTCAGGGCGAACAGAACAAGCTGTTCCGCCACGCAAACTTTGACCCTATCGACCTTACAATGCGTCGAAGCAAGCATTGGGGTCTTACTCCGGGTTCAAGCTACGAAAGCCTGAGCCTTACATATCAGCCTATGACAATTCAGCGCGGCAAGTACGATATGCCTGACATCAACTACAAGACAATGTGGTACACAAACGGTGTTGCAGGTCAGCCGCTTTATCTGACGGTTATGCACCGTGCTGAAGACAACGGTCTGAATTTCAGCTTCGAATACAGAAAGGACGCTGTTACCAAGGAAGAAATGGAATATCTCTACTACTACCTTTGCCGTGTACTGTTCAGAGGTATTGAGGACAAGGACAGAACTGTTGGAGAAATCCTTGAAATGATCTAAAAACATCTGCAAAGCAGATGTCCTATGAGTTTTGCAAGCAAAACTCAGCACAACATACGCAAGCGAAAAACACCGTGGTTTGCTTGTAATCCAAACTACGATTTATAAAGGAGAAATTATTATGTTTGAACAGCTTAAAGAACTTATCTGCAACTATGTTGAGGTTGATGAATCCGCTATTACTGAAGATGCAAGATTTATCGAAGACCTCGGCTTCAACTCCTATGACTTTATGAGCATGCTGGGCGAAATTGAGGAAACTCTTGATGTTCAGGTTGATGAACAGGAAGTTATCAAGCTCAGCACTGTCGGCGATGCTGTAAAGTATATCGAGTCACTGAAAGCGTAAGGTGTAACTATGGATAAAGCAAAAGTAAAAAGCTTACAGGATTTAGTAAGACTTGCCGCTGAGGAATACGGCGACGGTGCATTTGTAAAGGAAAAAGCAGGCAAGGAAGTTGTCGAAAAGTCCTTCAAGCAGTTCTTCACAGATACAAGAAAGGTTGCTTCATTTCTTCTTGAAGCAATGGGACCTGAAAAAATCCACGCCGCAACAATCGGACCAACAAGCTATGCTTATCTTGTTGGCTACTTCGGAACAATCATGGGCGGCAATGTTACTGTTCCCCTTGACGCACAGCTTGCCTGCGAGGATTTATGTGACCTTATGAACCGTGCAGACGTGAACGTGTTCTTCTATGACGCACGTTATGCACCTATGCTTCCCGCAATCAAGATGAACTGTCCCGAAATCAAGGTTTATGTTGCACTCCAGCCACACGACGGTGCTGAAAACGTGCTGGCAGAAATTCTTGAAAAGTATGACGAGGCAAACATTTACGATATTCCGTCCGAGTCACTTGCTTCAATCGTGTACACATCAGGTACAACAGGCAAGGCAAAGGGTGTAATGCTTACCCACGGCAACCTCATTGACAACGCTATGTGTCAGGATAACGAGGCTTCACCTGAAGATTCACTTCTCAGCGTGCTTCCTATCCACCACGTATTCTGTTTTGCTTGCGACATTCTTCTTTCTCTCCGTTACGGCACAACAATCTGCGTTAACGACTCAATGATGAGAATTGCACAGAATCTCAAGCTTTTCCAGCCGATGATCCTGCTTCTTGTTCCGATGATTGCGGAAACAATTCTCAAGCAGATCAACGCTGCCGCAAATGCAAAGGGACTTCCTGCAAAAGCTGTTGCACAGGCTTTCTTCGGCGGAAAGCTGAAGGGTATCTACAGCGGCGGTGCTTACCTTGCTCCTGAAATTATCAAGGCTTACGGCGAGTTCGGTATTCCTATGGCTCAGGGCTACGGTATGACTGAGTGTTCACCACGAATTGCAACAGCTGACTTCAACAACGTTAGTCTTCTTGGCGACGTTGGTACAATCGTAAACGGTTGTGAGGTAAAGATTGTTGAGGGCGAAATCGTGGTAAAGAGCCCGTCTGTAATGCAGGGCTACTACAAGTTCCCTGAGGCAACAGCGGAAGCTCTTGACGCTGACGGCTGGCTCCACACAGGCGACCTTGGTTACGCAGAGGACGGACGTCTTTACATCACAGGCAGAAAGAAGAACCTTATCATTCTCAGCAACGGTGAGAACGTTTCCCCTGAGGAGCTTGAAAACAAGTTTGCTCTTATTGACCTTGCTGCTGAAATCCTTGTTTACGCTGAGGAAGGTTACATTACTGCTGAAATCTTCCCTAACCTTGATATGTGTCCAGACATTGACGAGGCAGCTGGAAAGCTGAACGAAATCATCAAGGAAGTCAACATGACTCTGCCGTCCTCCAAGACAATCCGCAGACTCCGTGTACGTGATAAGGAGTTTGAAAAGACAACTTCAAAGAAGATTAAGCGTGCACAGTCTTATCAGGGCGAAATTAGATAAAATAATCCTATAAAACCGCTGCGTTTTTTGTGTTTTTCACATTGACATACAGCGGTTGTTTGTTTATAATATAATTAAGATACGGTAAATATTTTCGGAAGGAGGTTTTATTATGACAATCGGTGCAATCGGAGTTGGTATTTCAGGTGCAAACACGGGCTTTTCAGGCAGAGGTGTCAACTATGCGGCAAGTGCTTACGGAAAGAACAAAGCTGAAAAGGCTGATGAAAAGTATGGCAAGTACAGCGGAAATATCGAGCACGACCATAATAAGATTTCCGAGGAAAATGACAGAAAGCGCCGCTTTGATTCCTTTGAGTGTCAGACATGCGAAAACAGACGTTATCAGGACGGTTCAACGGATATGGGTGTTTCTTTCCAGACACCTACAAAGGTTGACCCAAAGGCTGCTGCGGCTAAGGTTAAGAGCCACGAAATGGAGCACGTCGGCAGAAACCAGGCAAAGGCTGAACGTGAGGGCAGAGAAATTGTTTCTCAGAGCGTTTCGCTCAAAACAGCAATCTGTCCCGAATGCGGCAGGGTTTATATTTCGGGCGGTCTGACAAGGACAACAACAAGAGGCGCAAGCGACAGCCGCTTCAATGTGGGAATGAATGACCCTACACAGAATAAAGGCGGCATGTTTGATATTGCGGTTTAATAGGTTATAAAGCACTGTACAAGAGTACAGTGCTTTTTTTATTTTTAAGGCAGACGGTAACAATTATCGTCTGCCTTTTTTGTTTTGACAAATTTCGTGCGGGTTATGATATAGAATAAGAATACGCCATAGCAAAGGATGTGTAAGAATGAATGTGATTATTGATACAGATGACAGGACTGTTATAGCAAGAATAAACGGTGACGTTGACCACCACAATGCAAAGTCAATCCGTGATGATATTGACCTTGCCATTGACCGTCATCACCCCGACAGGCTGGTGCTGGATTTTGACGGGGTAACCTTTATGGACAGCTCAGGTATCGGGCTTGTCATAGGCAGGTACAACTCAATCAAGCCCTACGGCGGCACGATTGTCATTGAAAATACGGGAAACCAGATAAAGAAGGTTATGCGTCTTGCGGGACTGGACAGGCTTGCCGTAATC
The DNA here is from genome assembly GCA_937891895.1 of uncultured Clostridia bacterium. Classification (GTDB taxonomy): domain Bacteria; phylum Bacillota; class Clostridia; order Oscillospirales; family Ruminococcaceae; genus RGIG8773. Next base: position 11,014 of record CALATN010000134.1, on the reverse strand, counting down.
AAATAAAAGGAAGTGAAGAATTTGAAGATACTCAACGAAATAAAAGTTACCTTTCCCAGCAACAGCCGCAATGAAAGTCTTGCAAGGTCTGTAATCTCTGCATTTGCGGCACAGCTTGACCCGTCCGTATCAGAAATCGGGGAAATAAAAACCGCCGTTTCAGAGGCAGTTACAAACTGTATTGTTCACGCTTACCGCGGCACAAGCGGCAAAATCGAATTTGTTGCACGACATCTGGAAGGTAACGTGCTGTACATAAAAATCCGTGACAAGGGCTGCGGAATACCCGACATAAAACAGGCAATGGAGCCGCTTTACACTTCCGCACCCGAGGAGGAGCGTGCGGGGCTGGGCTTTGCACTTATGGAAAATTTTATGGACAAGGTTACCGTGCGGAGCATCTGCGGCAAGGGTACAACGGTTATTATGAAAAGGAAAATCCTTTCGAAGCAATCCGATACATAATTTTGCGAAAGGAATAATACCGTGAATGCTTTAAAAAACAATAGCCTTGCCGAAGAAAATCTCGGACTTGTTCATCTTTGCGCAAACCGTTTCCGCGGCAAGGGAATTGAATACGACGACCTTTACGGAGCGGGTTGCGTGGGACTTGTGAAAGCCGCTTCCGCTTTTGACCGTGACCGTGGGGTGAAGTTTTCAACCTATGCTGTACCTGTTATACTTGGCGAAATAAGGCGGCTTTTCCGTGACGGCGGGACAATCAAGGTAAGCCGTTCTGTCCGTGAGCTTGGCCTGAAGCTGAGCCGTGCAAAGGAGCATTTTACTCTTATGCAGGGACGTGAGCCTACAGTTTCCGAGCTTGCAGATATGGTTGACTCAACCCCTGAAGATGTTGCCGAGGCGCTGGCGGTAAATCTGCCATTGGTATCGCTGACGGACAGCTCTGAGGACGGCGGAGAGGGACAGATTGATGTTGTAACACCCGCTCCCGACCTTGAGCTTGTGGAATTGCTCTCGCTCAGGCAAGCACTTTCCGCACTTGATGAAAAGGACAGAAAGCTGATTTACTTCCGCTACTTCAAGGATATGACGCAGACCGTGACGGCGCAGAAGCTTGGTATGACTCAGGTGCAGGTTTCGCGGCGTGAAAAGAAGCTGCTTATGCTGCTGCGGGGCAATCTGCTTGAATAAACAAAAACGGATACCGATTGATTTCGGTATCCGTTTATTTTACTTATTGGGCTTCTGGAGCTGACCGTTTGTAGGAATAGACTTCACAGCCTGTCTTGTCTTTCTTATATCGGCAAGATTAGCCTGCAAGCATTCCTCAGCCTGAACAAGAACGTCATCAATGTACTTGTTTGCGGCATTCTTGATTTCCTTGGACTTGGCCTGTGCCTGATTAACCATTTCCACAGCCTTTGCCTTTGCAGCCTTTGTGATTTCGTCATTTGAAACGATAACCTTAGCTCTGTCTTCAGCACGGCGCACAATGTTTTCAGCTTCCTTGTTAGCGTCGTTGATAATTGTCTGTCTGTCACGGACAATCAGCTTTGCCTGCTTGATTTCCTGCGGAAGATTAAGACGGATTTCGTTAATATACTCACGCATCTGGTCGCAGTCAATGATTGATTTTTTTACCGAAAAAGGAACAGAAGAAGCGTTGTCGAGCAAATCGTCCATCATATCAAGAATATCGTCAATAACCATAATTTCAAATCCTTTCTCAAATCAGTTTATTTTATTTCCTCAGGCTCTTTCCAGAGTCTTGCCTTTATATCCTCGAAAATGCACTCAGGTACAAAGTGTGTAATATCTCCGCCGAAGGAAGCAATCTGCTTCACCACGCTGGATGACAGGTACATATTTTCAGCACTTGTTGTCAGAAACACTGTTTCTGCACCGTCATAAAGAATTTTGTTTGCCAGTGCCATCTGAAATTCATATTCAAAGTCAGAAACAGCACGCAGACCCTTGATAATTGCACACGCACCGACTTTTTTTACATAATCCGCAAGTAAGCCGTCATTGATGTCGATAACCACATTGTCAAGGTCAGCGGTAACCTTCTCAATCATCTTCACACGCTCAACAGCAGTAAAGCTGGGATTTTTCATAGCATTGACCGAAACCAGCACGATAACCTTGTCAAAAAGCTTTGATGCTCTCTGGATAATATCCCTGTGGCCCAGTGTTACGGGGTCAAAGCTTCCCGGACAGACTGCTATTCTCTTGCTCATTCTTCCTCGTCCCCACTTCCTGCACGGTAAACCGTAACCTCGATTTTGCCGTATTTATAAACCTTATGCTTTTTCATATCGCCGTACTCATCAGGAAGCACAAGTCCCTTTTCGTGCTCACAGACGATAATGCCCCTGTCGGACATTTTTGCTGAAAGAAGCGGCATTGCTGCTTCAATAAGCCCCTTTTCATAAGGCGGGTCAAGGAAAGCTATATCGAACTTGTCAACGCTCATCTTCAGAAAATTTCCACTTTCAATGTTGGAAATCCTCGCCTGCTTCTGAAAGCCTGTTGCAGTAATGTTTTCCCTTACAACCTCAATTGAGTTTCTGCTGTTGTCAACAAAAACACAGGATTTTGCGCCTCTTGACAGCGCCTCAATGCCCATCTGACCCGAACCTGCAAACAGGTCGAGAATTGCTGAGCCTTCTATATCAAACTGGATAATGGAGAAAATCGCTTCCTTTACCTTATCGGTAGTAGGGCGAACATCGTTGCCCTCAAGGGTGCGCAGTTTTCTTCCTCTTGCGGTACCTGTTATAACTCGCATCTGGGTTCTCCTTACATAAAACTATTCTGTAACTATTTATTATACAGCATTTTTTCATATTTGTAAACACTTACCGCAAATTTTGTGATGTTAAATTTTACATCGTAGTATTATCTTCTTGCTGATTTGTATAATAATTTTACTTTAAATTCTCATTTTAACTGATGTTGTTGTTGACAACATAGATTGTTTGTGTTATCATTAAAATAAGTATAGGAATGCTGTAACGCAAGGAAGGTATTTTATGATAGGAAAGAAGAAGATAGTTGGCGTATGTCTTACCAAAATAAATGATATATGCCGCTGTGATTATATCAACAGACTGCATTTCCTCTGTGAAGAGTCAGACTGTAAAATGATCGTTTTCAACAGCTTTTCCGATTTTTATCACGGTGACGCTGCTGATGACGGTGCAAAGGCTATCTATGGCATTATCAATTTTGATATTGTCGATGTTCTTGTTGTAATTGCAAACAGCTTCCATAACAAAAAGATTGTTGACGATATTGTATGCCATGCAAGAGTCTGTGGCAAGCCTGTAATCCTTGTAGGTGATACTGCTGACGGCTGCTGGTCAATCTGCCCCGATTATGCAGAAGCATACAAGGGTATGCTCAATCATGTCATCAAGGAGCACGGTGTAACAGATACATTCTATATTGCAGGAAACAACGTGGAAACCGATACAGACAGCATCACCCGTCTTTCCTATTATAAGGAAATCCTTGCTGAAAACGGTATTCCTTTCGACGAAAGCAAGGTTGCTTACGGCGAATACTGGGAAGGTCCTGTAAAGCAGATTATATATGACCTTGTGAAGGACGGTAAAAAGCCTCCTCAGGCAATTTTCTGCGCAAATGACTATATGGCTTTCGCAGCTTGCGGCGAGCTTAAAAACAACGGCTACTCCGTTCCTGAAGACGTTATCGTAACAGGCTTTGACGGTGTGCCTGCGGCTGAATATTTCTCACCTCAGCTTACAACCTGCAGTGAAAATGCAGATGATCTTGCTAATCTTACAATAGATGTTATAAACAAGGCTGTCGGCAATGATATTTCTCCCGAACATCTTGTGTATGGCTATCAGTCCGTACTTACCGAATCCTGCGGCTGCAAGAAGATTTCCGACCTTACGTTCCGTGATACAGCGCTTGACCTGCATTACACAATCAATGAAATGGAACTTCACGAGGGCTTCATTTACGCTTGTATTGACCATATGCTGAAAATAGACGATATGAACGGCCTTTACAGAACTATTGCAGAAGCTATTCTTGAAAATTCATATATGTGTCTCAACAGCGATTTTGTCGCAACTACAATAGATTATACCAAATTCCTGAAGAAAACCTTCAGCGATGAGCTGGTGGTTATTCCTTCAAAATATTCCTACTCCGAATCGGATGCTCCGCTCAATATGAGCATAACTGATATGGTTCCGCATTTTATGGAGTGGATCAACAGCGACTCATCCTTCTACATTACCGCTATTCACGTAGGCGGTCAGGTCGTGGGCTATTACGCTGTAAAGACAAACATTATCAACAAGCACGCGGCTAAAATCAACCGTGTAATCAAGGCCATTACGGTTGCATTCAATATTGCGATAAATCATTTCAAGCAGGTTCAGATGAAGCTTAGCCTTGATACTGCGGAAATGACAAATCCTCTTACAAAGCTGCCGAACTTCAAGGGCCTTGCAAACTGGTTCAGAGAATTCTCCTCAATTGAAGAAAACCGCAAAAAGGTGCTCAGCTTCTCGGTTTATGCGCTTCCTAAATATACATATATTCAGGAGAACTACGGTATGGCTGACGCTGAGGATGCTGTCGTATTCATCAGCGAAGCATTGAAAATTGCCAATCCTACCGACTGCTTTGTTGCACACATAAGCGAAGATGAATTTGTAATTGTAAATTATTATCCCGACTACGATAAAGTTAGCGATGTAATCAACAATGCAACAAGTGTTTTCTACAGCGTTGTCGAGGGCTACAACAGTACAAACGGCAAGGATTATTACGTTGAAGCAAACGCAGGCTGCTCTGTAATCGGCTCTGACTGGGACGATAATCTGGAAAGCTATATCAAATATGCCAAGGGTGAGCTTTATATGAACCGTCTGAAATACGGCGTAGGGCTTGCTGTCAAGGAAGAAGTTTCCCCTAAGGGACATTACAAGGCATTTGACCTGCTTATTGAAAAGAATCTTTTCACATACAACTATCAGCCTATTGTCAATGCAAAGACAGGTGAAATTTACGCTTACGAAGCTCTTATGCGTACTGACACTACAATTGGAATGAATCCGCTGGAGGTACTTGCGGCTGCTAAGGAATACAACCGTCTGTACGATGTTGAAAAAGCTACTATGTTCAATATTATGGCTCAGTATGAAAAAGACAAAAAGCTGTTTGGTGACAAGAAGGTGTTCATCAACACTATCCCTGGTCACTTCCTCAGATTTGAAGACCTCAACGAGATAAGAGAGAAGTATGGCAAATATATGGATAGCTTTATTTTTGAACTTACTGAACAGGATACCGTTTCTGATAATGAGCTTGACTCAATCAGACAGCTTGGCAGTGAAAACAACATTGCTATCGATGACTACGGCGCAGGACATTCCAACATCATCAACCTTATGCGATATGCTCCGCAGCTTATCAAGATTGACCGCTTCCTTATAACAGATATCCATAAGGATGTAAATAAGCAGATGTTCGTCCGCACAACTGTTGAATTTGCAAAGATGAACAACATCAAGGTGCTTGCGGAAGGCGTTGAAACATCAAACGAAATGCGTATGGTTATCGACTTTGGCGTGGATTACATTCAGGGCTACTACACAGGCAAGCCGTCTCCTGAAATTGTTCCTGAAATTGCAAAGGATATCCGAAAGGAAATCATCGAAGCAAATCCGCTTTTCGGTCAGGACAGAAGTTAATACAATCAAAAAGCACTTCAAAGGGTTATTCCCCTTGAAGTGCTTTTTTCTTTGTCATATTTGCTTTTCATTTGTCAAAAGCTTTTTTCAGCTTATCGAAGAAGTTTGAGCGCTTTTTGTAATTCTTCTCGTCAAGGCTGTTTTCGAATTCCTTAAGCAAGTCTTTCTGCTTCTTGGAAAGTCCTGTCGGTACTTCGATAGTAATCTTAACGTACTGATTGCCGCGTTCGGAACGGTTAAGCTTCTTAACGCCCTTGCCCTTGAAGCGGAAAATTGTTCCCGGCTGAGTTCCCTCAGGAATATTGTAGCTGACAGTTCCGTCAATTGTCGGAACATCAACCTCGCCGCCGAGAGCAGCCTGAATGTAGGTGATAGGAAGCTCTGTGTGGATATCATATTCGTCACGCTCGAAAATAGCGTGCGGACGTACTGTAACGCTTACAAGCAGATCGCCGCTCGGACCTCCGTTGAGGCCGCCGTGTCCCTGTCCCGAAACACGGATTGTCTGTCCATCATCAATACCCGCAGGAATGTTGACAGTGATGACCTTTTCCACGGTAACACGACCGTTGCCTTTACACTTGGAGCAAGGATTTTTAATGATTGAGCCCTTGCCGCCGCACTTTGTACAAGGCTTCTGTGAGGAAATCATACCAAACGGAGTTTTCTGGGCAACCTTGACCTGACCTGTACCGTGACATTCGGAACAGGTTTCCTTTGAAGAGCCCTTCGCAGCACCGCTTCCGTTACAGTCGGAACACTTTTCAAGGCGGGAAAGACGGATGTCCATTTCCTTGCCGTTGCAAGCGTCCATAAAGTCGATGATGATATTTTTCTGAATATCCTGACCACGTCTTGGTGCATTTGGGTTGGAGCGGGAAGTACCTCCGCCGAAACCGCCGAAGAAGCTGTTGAATATGTCGCCAAGGTCGTCCATGCCGCCGAAGCCGCCAAAACCGCCTGTGAAGCCGCCGCCGTAGCCGCCTCCGCCATAGGATGGGTCAACGCCTGCGTGACCAAACTGGTCATAACGCGAACGCTTGTCGGGGTCGGAAAGCACCTCGTAAGCTTCGTTGATTTCCTTGAACTTTTCCTCAGCCTCCGCATTGTCGGGGTTGAAGTCAGGATGGTATTTTCTTGATAATTTTCTGTAGGCCTGTTTCAGTTCGTCATCAGACGCACCCTTCTGCAAGCCCAGCACTTCATAATAATCTCTTTTATCAGCCATTTGGAACAAATCCTTTCAATTGTCTGCTGAAAATCAAATACAGATAGTATAAGTTGTTGCAAATATTAGATGTTGTAAATCAAATTCGTTTACTTATAGTATATAGTGTAAATTATATTTCTTACTGTATATTATTGTAAGAAACAACACACGGGCGGCAAGTAGCCGCCCGCCGTTATGTGATAAGGAGGAAAATCCTTCAATTAGTTTTTCTCTGTAAAGTCAGCGTCAACGAAACCGTCATCGCCGCCGTTGTTTGCGTCTGCACCTGCATCATAGGATGCGCCGCCCATATCAGGACCTGCACCCTCTGCGCCAGCAGCGCCGCCTGCAGCCTGATAAATTCTGGAAGAAACATCATAGAATGCCTTCTGGAGTTCATCAGTCTTAGCCTTGATATCGTCTGTGTTGTCAGTCTTTACAGCTTCCTTGAGAGCGTCAATCTTGGACTGGATGTTAGCCTTTTCGTCCTCGTTGATCTTGTCACCAAGGTCTGTCATAGCCTTTTCGCACTGGAACACGAGGTTTTCGCCTGCGTTCTTAGCGTCAACAGCATCCTTACGCTTCTTGTCTTCTTCAGCGTACTGAGCAGCTTCGTCAACAGCCTTCTGGATATCTTCCTTGGACATGTTTGTGGAAGCAGTGATGGAAATCTTCTGTTCCTTGCCTGTGCCAAGGTCCTTAGCGGATACGTTAACGATACCGTTAGCGTCGATGTCGAATGTTACTTCAATCTGTGGGATACCTCTTGGAGCAGGAGCAATACCGTCGAGACGGAATACGCCGAGCTGCTTGTTGTCCTTTGCAAATTCACGTTCACCCTGGAGAACGTTGATGTCAACAGCTGTCTGGTTGTCAGCATATGTGGAGAACACCTGGGACTTCTTTGTAGGAATTGTGGTGTTTCTTTCAATCATTCTTGTGCAAACGCCGCCTGCAGTTTCGATACCGAGGGAAAGCGGTGTAACGTCAAGGAGGAGAACAGCGTTTTCCTTGTCAACGTCGCCTGAGAGGATACCGCCCTGATATGCTGCACCGAGAGCAACACATTCGTCAGGGTTGATGCCCTTGAATGGTTCCTGACCCATAAAGCTCTTTACTGCTTCCTGAACAGCAGGAATTCTGGAAGAACCACCAACCATAAGAACCTTCTTGATGTCGGAAGGCTTAAGACCTGCGTCGGAGAGAGCCTGCTTAACAGGACCCATTGTGGACTGAACGAGGTCGGAAGTAAGCTCGTTGAACTTAGCCTGTGTGAGAGTCATATTGAGGTGCTTAGGACCTGTAGCGTCTGCTGTGATGTAAGGAATGGAAATGGAAGCGGAAGGAGTTGCGGAAAGGGTAATCTTAGCCTTTTCAGCTTCGTCCTTGAGACGCTGCATAGCAAGCTTGTCGTTTGTAAGGTCGATAGCATCGGACTTCTTGAATTCTTCGATCATCCAGTTGATGATTCTCTGGTCGAAGTCGTCACCGCCGAGACGGTTGTTACCAGCTGTGGAGAGAACTTCTGTTACGCCGTCGCCCATTTCAATAACGGATACGTCGAATGTACCGCCGCCAAGGTCGTAAACCATAATTGTCTGGTTTTCTTCCTTGTCGATACCGTAGGAAAGAGCAGCAGCTGTAGGTTCGTTGATGATACGTCTTACGTTGAGGCCAGCAATCTGACCTGCGTCCTTAGTAGCCTGACGCTGTGCGTCTGTGAAGTAAGCAGGAACTGTGATAACAGCTTCTGTAACTGTTTCGTTGAGGTAAGCTTCAGCGTCAGCCTTGAGCTTCTGGAGAATCATAGCGGAGATTTCCTGTGGAGTGTAGTTCTTGCCGTCAATGTCAACCTTGTAGTCGGAGCCCATGTGACGCTTGATGGAAGCGATAGTTCTGCCTGCGTTTGTAACAGCCTGGTTCTTGGCAACCTGACCAACAAGACGTTCGCCAGCCTTTGTGAAGCCTACAACGGAAGGAGTAGTTCTGCCGCCTTCTGCGTTTGCGATTACAACAGCGTTGCCGCCTTCAACAACAGCCACGCAGGAGTTTGTAGTACCGAGGTCAATACCGATAATCTTTGCCATAAAAAATCATTTCCTTTCAGTTCTTTTATATATACAGTTTAAATTGTATGCGTATTTAATATAAAAAGTTGTTCAGCACTCTTCCACCGATGTTTTTTCGCAAGGTGAAAAAAGAGGGTGTAAATGTTTTATGATTTTGCAAAGCAAAATCATAAAACATGGAGCCGTAACCGAAGGTTACGGGTTTGCGACAACAACCATTGCACAACGAACTACCTTTTCGCCGATTTTGTAGCCCTTCTGGTAAACCTGTGCAATAACGTTCTCGCCGAGGCTTTCGTCCTCAATCTGGCTTACAGCGTTGTGGTAAATCGGGTTGAACTCGTCACCCTCTGCACCAACTTCTTCTACTCCCAGTTTAGAAAGAACATCTTTAAACTGATTGTAAATCATTTCAACGCCCTTCTTGTAGTTTTCATCTGTGCAGTCAGCCGCAACAGCTCTCTCAAAGTTGTCGATTACTGCGATAACTTCAAGTGCAGCCTTTGCTGTAGCGTCGTGTGCAGCGTTAAGCTTTTCCTGGATTGAGCGCTTGCGGAAGTTGTCGTATTCAGCAAGCAGTCTGAGATATTTGTCCTTATCAGCCGCAGCAGCTTCTTCAAGTGCCGCAACCTTTGCTTCCAGTTCAGCAGCAGGGTCTGTTTCGGTTGCTTCTTCAACTGTTTCTTCAACAGCCTCAGTTGTTTCCTCCACGATTTCCTCCGCGGCTTCCTCTGTATTTAAGCTGTCCTTTTCGATTTCACTCATTTTTCGGGGACGCTCCTTTCTTGTTGTTAAAAAATATCGTCCTCATCGTCGTCCTCCGAAATAAGATTTGTAATCCTGTCCGTCAGATATTCGATATAAGGAATAATTTTAGCGTAGTCAAGACGCATAGGCCCGATAACGCCCAGCGACCCGGCGGTCTTGCCGCCCTTTTTGATTTTCGACACAATCATACTTGAATTCTCGATAATGAAACCGCCGTCCTCACCGAAGAGAACCTGCAAATCACCGAAGCTGTCGTCAAGCATATTTTTTACAACCTCATTCTTGTTCTCGAAAAATCTCATAAGCTGATTTGTGTTGATATCCTGCCTTGCCAGCAGATTTTTTTCGCCTGCAACCTTGATTTCGTTGTCCCTGAAGCCCTCGGCAAGCTCGCAAACGCCCTGAAGAAGCGGTGCAAGCGTAACCATGTAGGTGCCCATCGCAGCAACAAGCTTTTCAATTACGCTTTCGTCAAGCTGGTCAATTGAAATGCCCTGGAGATTTTCAGCCATATACTTAGTGAAGAACTCCATCTGCTCGTTGGTCAGGTCAAACTCAAGACGACAGACTTTATTCTTGATGTTGCCCGAGGAAGTAACCATCAGCAGGACGTACATTCTGCGTCCCGTGGGAATAACCTCAACCTTGGTGATGACCGAGAATTTCGGAGCAACATTCTTCACAACCGTTGCACAGTGCGTAAGCTCTGCAAGAGCCTTTGAAGCACTTTCGATAAGTGCGTCCGCCGTAGGCACTTCAACATCGAGGCACTCGTCAAGCAATTTTTTGTCCTCGTCGGAAAGGGTCTTGGCGTTCATCAGCTCATCGATGTACAATCGGTAGCCTGCGTAGGTAGGTATTCGCCCTGCGGAAGTGTGGGGCTGTTCGAGATAGCCCAGCTGTTCCAGCATTGCCATATCGTTTCTGATAGTGGCGGGGGAAACTCTTATGTCGGGCAGTGAGGCAATTGCCTTTGAACCTACCGGCTCGCCCGTAATGATATACGAATCAACGATTGCCGCAAGGATACGGCGTTTTCTTTCGTCCAGCAGTTCAATCACCCCTGACATAGTTTTCAGCACTCACAAGCACTAACTGTTAGCACTTGACTTAGCACTGTGTTAGCACTCTTTTTATCTGAGTGCTAATTATATTATACACGGCTTTTTTTATTTGTCAATAGCTTTTGCAAATTTTCTCCGAATTTTCACACAAATTATAATTTAGCGAGCAATAATGGGTTTCCAAAGGGGACGGTGTCCCCTTTG
>CALATN010000133.1 GCA_937891895.1 uncultured Clostridia bacterium | reverse complement strand
AAGAGAAACTATGATTTACACATAAACTTCACTCTCCAAACTCCACACTCCAAACTTTCATTTATCCTTCGATAACTTCGACGGTAATTTTTTCGGACACGCCTGCGAGGAATTTAACCTCGGCTGTGTATGTACCGAAAGCCTTGATTTCAGTGGAAAGGGAAACCTTTTTCTTGTCAACCTTTACGCCCAGCTGTTCGGAGATAAGGTCTGCAACGTTGCCTGCTGTAACAGCGCCGAAGAGCTTGCCGCCCTGACCTGCCTTGGACTTGCAGATAACCTTCTTGTCCTTGATTTTAGCAGCGTTTTCGAGAGCCTCCTGCTTTGCAACGTCAGCCTTGTGCTGTTCGGAGGATTTCTTGCCTGCCAGGTCGGAGAGGTTCTTTGCTGTTGCTTCGACTGCGAGACCCTTGCCGAGGAGAAAGTTTCTTGCGTAACCGTCGGATACTTCCTTTACCTCGCCCTGCTTTGCTGTACCTTTAACGTCTTTTAAGAAAATTACTTTCATTTTTATTACTCCTTTATATTTTAGTGTTTAGTGTGGAGAGTGGAGTGTGGAGTTATTGTATAAACTATAGTTACCATTTAACTCCACACTTCACTCTCCTAACTCCTAACTAAGCTGAACGTTTACGTTCAGCTTATACTTGCGATGTGTTCGTCGATTGCTCCGATAAGCTTTGCTTTTGCTTCGGACACAGTTATATCGGTGAACTGTGCCGCTGCCATTGTCTGGTGACCGCCGCCGCCCAGCTTTTCCATTATAATCTGAACGTTCATAAGTCCCAGCGAACGTGCGGAAATGCTTACGCCGCCGTCGGGGGTGCTGAAGATTACGAAGCTTGCGTCAACGCCTTCAATTCCAAGCATTTCGTCGGCAGCCTGTGCGGAGCTGATTCGTGCGTTTGGCACGCTTGTATCGTCGGATGCGATTGCACAGCGGTTGTAGATTTCGGTGGAAGCAATAAGCTCACTGCGGTGCTTGATGCACTCGAAATCGTTGTCGAAAAGTCCCTTTACCGCAACCATATCTGCGCCCAGCTTTCTCAGGAAAGCCGCCGCTTCGAAGGTACGTACACCTGTACGCATAACGAAATTCTTTGTATCAAGGGTGATGCCTGCAAGCATTGCGTCTGCATAGTAGCTTGGGAGCTTGTCGATGCCTGTGAAATACTGGATGATTTCCGCTGTCATTTCACTTGCCGATGATGAGTAAGGCTCGTGATGGAAAATTACGGCATTGTCGATATAATTCACGGTCTGACGATGGTGGTCGATAACCGCAATCTGCTTTGCACGTTCGTAAAGCCCCGTGCTCTCGATAATTTCTTTGTTATGTGTATCGACAACGATAAGAAGGGTGTTGTCATTCATTCTTCCCAGTGCTTCTTCGACAGAAAGGAAAATCGGCGGCTCATCGGTCAGGTTGTCGTTAAGACGGTTTATAATCGGCTTTGCGAGATTCTTGTCAAGGTCAACCGCCATAAACACTTCCTGCTCGGGATTCATACGGCGGATTGCGCCGACCATACCTGCGCCTGAGCCTATGGAGTCCATATCGCCGAAGCGGTGTCCCATAAGAATTACGTTTGAGGAAGAATTGATAAGCTCGGCAAGGGCTGTTGCAACATAGCGGGTCTTTACCTTTGTTGTCTTTTCGATACCCTTTGTTACGCCGCCAAAAAATTCAAATCCGTTTTCGGTTTTGATAGCGGTCTGGTCGCCGCCTCGTCCCTGTGCCATTTCAAGTGCCTGCTTTGCTTCGAACTCGGTTTCGGTAATATTTGCGTAACCCATACCGATACCGATTGAGAGGGTAACCTGTGATTTTTCGGAGATGTTGATATTACGCACGTTATCGAGGATTTTGAACTTGTCGGAAATCATTTCCTTCACATCACGTTCTTCCGCAACAACGATGAACTTATCGTTGCCAAGCTTACGGAGTACACCGTTGTGGTTGTCAAAATACTCTTCAAGAAGCTTGTCGATCTGAATCATTATGTGAGCCTTTTCGCTGTCCTTTTCGCCTGAGAGGATATCTTCGTAGTTGTCGATTGAAATAAGAAGGACAGTAGGACGGATATCGTTGAAGCGGCTTTCGAGAGATATATAGTCGCTGATATCGTCGAAGTACAGCAGTGTAAGCTCGGATATCAGTTCAGAGTCGGAGTCACGCTTTTCGGTTGTTACGGCTGAGATGCGGAAATGCCCTGTTTCGTAGTTTACGGTTGTGTTTTTGTTTTCAAGGGTTTTCTGCAGGTCAATGTCGATGATAGTGTTTATGTGCACGCCGAAAGCGTCGTTGCCGTAGACCTGTTCGGTAAAGGCAAGATTGTACCATATAATAATTCCCTCGCTGTCGATGATTATAGCAGGTGCAGGGAATTTATACAGCGAGTCTCTTTCGGTGAGGTTGAGCTGTGATTCCATTTCGGTTACGAAGCTGTGGAGATTTTTCTGTGCTGCAGAAAACAGTGTAAGGAATGCAATTGCTGCAAGGCAGGTTATACACAGCAGCGTCCAGAAGCGGAACTCGTTTACCTCGTAAACCGAGAACGCACACGCAAGGGAAATCACTACTAAAAGCAGTGATACCATTTTAAAGGCAGTCCAGCGTTTTCCTGTCATAGTTTTATCCTTTCGTTAAGTGTGGAGTTTGGAGTGTGGAGAGTGGAATATGTCGGTTGATAGTTTACTGTTTTTTGTCAAACAGAAACCCCACACTCCACTCTCCTAACTCCTCACTCTTAAATTTCCATAATGATTGGCAGAATCATTGGTCTGCGCTTGGTTTTCATATAGATATAATCGCTCAGTGCGTCCTTCATCTTGCCCTTGATGCTGTTCCAGTCACGCATATTGCTGTCCAGACAGCCCTGCAGGGTTTTCATAAGAAGTGCCTTTGAGGATTCGATAAGCTCTTCCGACTCCCTTACATACACGAAGCCGCGGGATACGATATCGGGGCCTGCGAGGATTGCTCCGCTTTCCGACTCGATTGTAGCAACGGCAATGATAAGACCGTCTTCGGACAGGTGCTTTCTGTCACGGAGCACGATTGAGCCAACGTCGCCTACGCCCAGACCGTCAACAAATACACGTCCTGCGGGAACCTGACCTGTGATAGCCATTTTTGTTCCGTCGGTTTCGATTACGTTGCCGATATTGCCGATGATGACGCTGTCCTGCTCGAAGCCGAGGCTGTATGCAAGACCTGCGTGCTTTTTAAGATGCTTGTATTCGCCGTGTACGGGGATAAAGAAGCGGGGCTTTGTGAGGGAGAGCATAAGCTTGAGTTCTTCCTGACAAGCGTGGCCTGAAACGTGCACGTCGTACATTGACTCGTAGATAACCTCAGCGCCCGACTTCATAAGCTCGTTGACAACCTTTGTTACAAGCTTTTCGTTGCCGGGGATTGGGGTAGCGCTGATGATGATGAAGTCCATCGGGGTGATAGTAACGCTTCTGTGCTCGTTCATAGCCATTCTCGACAGCGCCGACATAGGCTCGCCCTGGCTTCCTGTTGTGATGAGCACGATTTTCTCCGCAGGGAAGCGGTTAATCTCGTTCATATCCACGAAAAGTCCGTCAGGGACTTTCAGGTAGCCAAGCTCCATAGCAGTGCTGATTACGTTCAGCATACTTCTGCCGAATACGGCGATTTTACGTCCGCAGCGAACAGCGTTGTTCACAATCTGCTGAACACGGTGAATGTTTGACGAGAATGTAGCGATTATAATACGCTTGCCTTCTGCGGTGTCGAAAAGACGCTCGAAGCTTTGTCCCACAGTACGCTCGCTTGCGGTATGACCACGTCTTTCAGCGTTTGTTGAGTCAGCCATAAGAGCAAGTACGCCGCGGTTGCCAAGCTCACCGAAGCGTGCCAAATCAATGATTTCGCTTTCAATCGGAGTATAGTCAACCTTGAAGTCGCCCGTGTGGACAACGATACCTGCGGGTGTGTGGATAGCAAGTGCCACAGCGTCGGGGATTGAGTGGTTTACTCTGATGAATTCAACCGCCATACAGCCCATTTTCACGGTCTGACGTGGGGTAACAACGTTAAGCTTTGCGGAATTCAGTATGCCGTGTTCCTTGAGCTTGCCCTCGATAAGACCAATAGTAAGACGAGTTGCGTAAACGGGCACGTTCACCTTTTTCAGCAGGTAAGCAAGACCGCCGATGTGGTCTTCGTGGCCGTGGGTTATAACAATACCGCGGATTTTGTCGGCATTCTGTTCAACGTAAGTAAAATCGGGGAGCACGATGTCAACACCCGGCATATCGCTGTCGGGGAAGGCAAGGCCGCAGTCCACGATGAACATATCGTTTGCGCACTCGAAAAGGGTCATATTCTTGCCGATTTCGTTAAGGCCGCCGAGAGGAATAATGCGCAGCGGAGTCTTCTTCACGGATTTGTGGTTTGTAGCGTGAAGCGGCAGACCTGTTTCGGGGTGGATTTCGGGAGCACCCTGTTTATTCTGTTTTTTTGTCTGAACCTTTTTCTGAGCGGGTTTCTTGAAAAGTCCCTTTGTTTCGGTTTTCTTTGCAGCAGGCTTTTTTGCAGTCTGCTTGGTGTTTTTCTTAGGGGCAATCTTCTCGCCGTAAGCATTAGTTTCGGTGTTGTTCTTTGCCAATTTGATACCAACCTTTCGATAGTAAATAAGTACGATTATACGATTTCGGGCAGAGCATTGTAAAGTAAAAGTGATGAGGTACTCTGTCTTTGATTTTGCAGGATAAATTATCCAATTCCGAACATAATAAATCACATTATATTATACAACATATTTATATGTTTGTCAATCGGTTTGAAAAAGAATTTACAATTTATGGAAATATATAAATTGGAATTTAACGGGGAGATTGTGGAGACCTATTGAGGGAGACCCTTTTGAAAAAGGGT
>CALATN010000132.1 GCA_937891895.1 uncultured Clostridia bacterium | reverse complement strand
ACCTTCTTCCTGGACTACAAATGTAAATGTTCAGTCATACGGAAGTGCAGACTGTATAAGTTCTATCATTACAGCACACCCGAAGCGGTCATCTATAGCTTTTCCTTTGATATATCCGTCACCAAAAGCAACAAACTCTGAAGAAAAATGCACTCTGTCACCAAGAGAAACCAACTTTTCGGCTTCTTCCTTATCGGTTGCCCCTATATCAACATAAAGTGAAGAAAATTTTGGTGCTTTTTTTCTTTCATCAGCACTCAGATTGTGGATTGCCTTTGCACCGATAACACCATTGATATTATTGTCACCAACCAAAACCTGTCTGCCTATTACTACACGTGGGTCAACTCCGCCTACTTCAGAAACAGTAAGAGTACCATCAGATTTGATTGAAGTCACAATCATACCAACTTCGTCCATATGTGCAGAAATCATGACTTTGTTTTTAGCTTTGTTTACCCCTTTTTTATAAGCGATAACGCTTCCAAGAGGGTCAACTGTGTATTCGCAGTAATCTTTAATCTGGGAAATAATAAAATCCCTTACCTTGCCTTCGTCGCCTGAAGTTCCGTTGAGCTGACAAAGTTTTTCAAGAAGTTCTGTTCTCATACGGTCACCTCCTGAAGATATGCCGCAATAAGCTGAGCTGTATTTTCAACATCTGAAATTGAAATAACCTCAACCGGTGTGTGCATATATTTAAGCGGAATTGAAAGAGTAACAGCTCTGACACCGCTTTTATTTACAGAAAATCTGTCGGCATTTGTACCTGTTTCGCCATTCATTACTTCAATCTGATATGGCATATTATTCTTTTCAGCAATCGCTTTGAGCTGCTGTGAAAGACCTTTATCCAGAGTCGGAGCAAAGCCTATCATGCAACCTTTACCCATTTTTCCGCACTTTATCTCGGAATCGTCAGCTGTAAGGGCAAAGCTCACATCAACGGCAAGTGCAATATCAGGATCAATATCAAACACGCCGATTTTTGCACCACGTTCGCCAAGCTCTTCCTGCGTAGAAAACATAACTGTCAGCTCATAATCAAAATTATTACCCTTGATTATTTCAAGTGCACGAAGAATTGCCGCTACACCACAGCGGTCATCAAGTGCTGCGCCAGTAATTCTGTCGCCATGAAGCTTTTTACAACCAGTTGCAAAAACAATTTTATCACCGTAGGAAATCACCTTTTCAGCCTGTTCCTTTGTCATACCAATATCTATGCAGATTTCATCCATTTCAGGAACGCTGCTTTCATCAGTTGAAAGATGAGGCGGAATTGCACATACAATCCCTGATACAGGTTCTTTCCCGAGAACAGTAACCTGCTGTGCAAGAAGAAGTCTTCGGTCAATTCCTCCGCAATTTGAGATTTTAAGGAAACCATCATCTGTAATATATGTTACAACAAATCCAATCTGGTCAATATGTGCATCAATCAAAATATGCGGCTTTGCACCTTTTTTTCCGAAATGACCAATTACGTTTTCGTTTTTGATGTAGCAGTCATCGGTATATTTTTTTAGCATTTCAATAGCAAGTTCGGCAGCTTTATTTTCATCGCCGCTTACACCGCTCGTATCAGCAAGCTGAATAATTATTTGTTCAAGATTCATATTATTCCTCATTTCAAGGCATTTACAATACTCTTATAGTGTCTGCCTCTTTCTTCAAAATTCTTATACATATCAAAGCTTGCACTTGCAGGAGAAAGTGTGACAATATCACCGCTTACAGCAGCCTTTCTTGCTGCTTCAACAGCTTCCTCCATAGTTTTTACCCTGATAATTCTGCACTCATTTTCGTTATAGTCGGAATACGCTCTGACAGCCTCGTCAATTTTGTCAGCTGTTGCACCAAGAAGAACAAGGGTTTTAACGTACTTATTGATAGGCTCTGCAAGCTGATTATAATCAAGCTTTTTATCAGAGCCGCCTGCAATCATTATTACCTTTCTGCCGAAAGCATTAAGTCCCGCAATTACACTGACAGGGCTTGTTGCGATACTATCGTTATAGTAACGTACTCCATCAAGCTCACGGACAAATTCTATACGATGTTCAACACCGCCGAATGTTCTTGCAGTTTCAGCGATAGCTTCGTTTGTTGCTTCACCGTGCACCAGAGAAATTGCTGTAAGATAGTTTTCAACGTTGTGCATACCAGGAATTTTAATTTCATCCTTATGGACAATTCTTTCAGTTACACCCTTATCTGTATAGCAGAGCCAGCCATCATCATCAAGGTACGAACCACGCTCAGGTTTAGTTTTAAGGCTGAATTTATACAGACTTCCACGCACATACTCACTGAGATTATTTACTTCATTGTCAAGATTGAGAACGGTTGTTGAAAACGCATTCTGATGAAGAATAAGATTTTTCTTTGCATCAATGTATTCCTGCATTGAGCTGTGGACATTCAAATGGTCGGGATAGATATTTGTAATTGCTGCACGGTCGGGAGATTTTCTCATACTTATAAGCTGAAAACTTGAAAGTTCAACAACAGCAACATCATCTTCGTTTATTTCTTCAATAATCGGTAAAAGAGCTCTGCCGATGTTACCACCCTTATGTACCTTCTTGCCACTTCTTTCGAGGATTTCTGTAGTAATTGTGGTAGTTGTTGTCTTGCCGTCTGTACCTGTTATAGCATAGGTTTTGCAAGGACAAAGGTCAAAGAAAACCTCCATTTCAGATGTTACGACAATACCCATTTTTCGTGCCTTTTCAAGCTCGGGAATAAGGTAATATACCCCAGGTGCACGGAAAACAATGTCACATTCAAAGATTGCATCAAGATATGTTTCACCAAGAGAAAGCTTTGCTCCTGCTGATTCAAATTCATCTGCAAGAGCACCTACCTGCTCACGGGTCTTTTTATCGCAAAGTGTTACATCTATCCCCTTTTTCAGAAACAAACGTATCGTATCATTATTTGTTACGCCAGTTCCGATAAAGGCAACTTTTTTATCCTTTATATCATTGAAAAAACGTTCTGCTTTTGTCATTATAGTGTTCATCTCCAACATAAATATTGCATACATATTTTATTATATCCAATTTTTATTAAAATAGCAACATCATACATAGATTTTTTTCCAAATTCATAAATATAACTAAGAAAAGAGGGATAAACATTGAAAATTTTTATGAACCGTATTGCACGGGATACTGCACGGCTTACTGCTGTTTCGTTTATTTTACAGGGACTCAGCCTTTGGCTTAATATTGTTATTTCAAACAAGCTCGGCACTGCTTCGGTCGGGGTAATGACGCTTATATTTTCGCTGTTCGGATTTATTATGGTACTTGCAAACGGAAATATATTCATTTCAACAAGCAGGTTTGTTTCGGAGGAAATCGGTGCAGGAAATGAAAATGTTACGCACATAATGCGGTTGTCTACGGGATTTTCGCTGTTATTATCCTCATTTTTTGCATTGCTTTCTTTCGGACTTGCAGGTATTATTGCGGTATATGCAAAAGGTGAACCTGCTCTTGTGCTTGCGATAAGAATTATTGCATTTTCGCTTCCGCCTGCAGCTTTCGGGTCGTGCATAAAGGGATATTTCAACGCTGTACGGAATGTGCGTATCCCCTGCTATGGCGATATTATTGAATTTGCGGCCAAATGGAGTGTACTGACATTCGGTGTGCTGTTTTTCCTTGACCGTGGGTTAAGCATTTACATACTGATTTCGGGTGCAATTCTTATCGGCGAGATTATCAGCTGTATTTTTTACATTGTTAATTATTATAAGGAATACAGGCGATTTTCTGCATTGCCTGAGATAAATCCGAGAATTGTGCGTATTTCGAATTATCTGAAGCTTTCGCTGCCTATTGTTGCGGGCGGATATGTACAGATGATTATGTCTTCACTTAATGAAGCACTTGTACCTGTTGCGCTGCTGAAATACAATGTTTCCGCTGAACGTGCAATGAGTGAATACGGGATGTTTGAGGCTATGATTATTCCGACGGTTTTCTACCCTGCTGTAATTCTCACAAGCTTGTCAAACATCATTATACCTGAGATTGCGAGGGCGAATTCGTCGGGAAATGTCGGACGTGTTCGGGATTTGATAAAAAAGATATTCAGCCGTGCTTTTGCGTACTCCTTTTTCATTTCGGGTATGCTTCTTGCGGCAGGCGATAAAATCGGACAAATTCTCTGTCCGTCCGACAGTCTTGTAAGCGAAACGCTGGTAAAGATGTTCCCCGTTGTGCCGTTTATTTATCTGGAAATTGTGCTGGAGGGCATTATAAAGGGACTTGGAAAGCAGAATTTTTCCACTGTGAACAGCTTATGCGAATATGTGATACGAATTGTCTGCGTGATTATTTTTGTGGATTTGTACGGATTTACGGGAGTGTTGATTTCCTACTACGCAAGCAACATTTACAGCAATATTGTGAGGATTATTTTTGTATGCAGGACGGCAGGAGTGCGGTTTGAGGTATGGAATTACATTGTCAAGCCGTTTGTGATGTGCTTTTTCTGCTGTCAGGTTGCGGATATGCTGACGAGGTTTATTTCCTATTCATCGGTTATGTTTGAGGTGGTTATTTATCTTTGCGTTGCGGGGATTGTTTTTGTGGTGCTTTATGAGATTGATAAAAGGTGGTTTGGGGCGAAATACAGAGTGCAGAGGAATGTTGGGTGATTGACTTTTGGGAACGGTGTTGCTATAATGGAATATAACAAATCAAACTCGACGAGGTGGAAAAATGCACAATTATATTATAGAAACTGAAAGATTGATATTACGTCCTCTTAAAATTGATGATGCAGAAGCTGTTTATCAATGGGTAAGCGATGAAAGAGTTGCAAAATATATGGTTTATAATACATATACATCTGTAGATGCTGTTGTGGATTGGCTAACTTCACTTCAAGCACCAGATGAAGAATACCACTTTGGTTTCGTGCGAAAAGAAGATAATTTATTAGTCGGTAGTGGAAGCATAGGTCCAGACAATAAGAAGATTGGCTTTTGGGGTTTTGGTTACAATTTACGATATGATTGTTGGGGAAATGGTTATGCAACTGAAGCAACTAAGGCAATGATGAAGTTTGCTAACAAACACTTTGATGTGGTCAAATTTTCTTCCAGTCATGTAGAACAAAATAAAGCTTCTGGTCATGTTATGGAAAAATGCGGGTTACATTTCACTAATTATGGTGAATTTCAAAAGCTTGATGGAAGTAATAAAATGCGTTCAATGGAATATGAGGGAGAAATAAATAATTTACAGTAATTAAACAAAATCCAGAGAAGCACCAAACTTCTCTGGATTTCTTATTGTATATTATTTCAGAAGTCCACTATTATTGATTGCCGAAACAAGCGCATTTACGGAGGCTACGATGATATCGGTGTCGATACCTACGCCCCAGTATACACCGCCCTCGGTCTGAATTCCTACATAAGCGGCAGCTTCGGAAGATGAACCGTGTTCAAGAGCGTGTTCCGTATAGGAAAGGATTGTGTAATTGATTGAAAATGCGTCCTTGATTGCGTTGGAAACGGCATTAAGACGACCGTTACCGTTTGCTTCACGGGTAATAAGCTTGCCACGGAAATCTGCAGTAACTGTTGCGATGATACCGTTCTTCTGTGCAAAGTGTGCCTCATCAATACGGAAGTGGTCGGTTTTGTTGACATAGCGTGCAAAGAAGATGTCATAAACCTCGTCAGGATTGAGCTCCTTGTGTGCGTGGTCGGAAACGCTCTTGACAGCATAGCCGAAGTCCTCACGCATTTTAGGCGGCATATCTATGCCGAATTTCTGCTCCATAAGGTAACCGATACCGCCCTTGCCCGACTGGCTGTTGATACGGATTACATCACCCTCGTACTCTCTGCCGACATCCTTTGGGTCGATTGCAAGGTATGGGACATTCCAGTAATCGGGGGCTTTTTCCTCACGCCACTTCATACCCTTTGCAATAGCATCCTGATGAGATCCGGAGAATGCAGCAAAAACAAGTTTGCCCGCGTACGGAGTTCTATCATACACCTGCATTCTCGTAACTCTTTCATAAAGCTCGGTTATTTCCGGCATGTTAGAAAGATCAAGCTTAGGATCCACTCCTTGTGCAAACATATTCATAGCAAGTGTTACAATATCGGTATTACCTGTACGTTCACCATTGCCAAAAAGTGTTCCTTCTACTCTGTTTCCTCCTGCCAAAAGTCCCATCTCGGTATCAGCAACCGCACAACCCCTGTCGTTGTGAGGATGAAGAGATATAAGTACGTTTTCACGGTATTTAAGGTTTTTGCTCATATATTCAACCTGATTTGCATAAACGTGAGGCATTGAAACCTCTACCGTTACAGGAAGATTTATAATAACCTTTCTTTCAGGCGTAGGCTTCCACACATCGAGAACCGCGTTGCATATTTCAAGAGCAAATTCCGGCTCTGTTCCGGTGAAGGACTCGGGTGAATACTCAAATCTGTAATTCACGCCCATCTCTTCACTGATCTTATTAAAAAGTTCTGCTCCGCTTACCGCAATATCAATTATCTCTTGCTTGGAACGTTTGAAAACCTGTTCTCTTTGTGCAACCGAAGTTGAATTATAAAGATGAACAATGGCATTCTTAACACCTTTAAGACTTTCAAATGTTTTTCTTATTATGTGTTCTCTTGATTGAGTAAGTACCTGAACAGTTACGTCATCAGGAATAAGATCTTGTTCTATAAGAGTTCTTAAAAAATTATATTCGGTATCCGATGCCGCAGGAAAGCCTATCTCGATCTCCTTAAAACCTATTTTCACGAGAAGCTTAAAAAATTCAAGCTTTTCTTCAAGGCTCATAGGAATAATGAGCGATTGATTTCCGTCGCGAAGGTCAACAGAGCACCATGACGGAGCTTTATCTATATAATTTTTCTGTGTCCATTTCATCTCCGTCTTTGGAGCGGGAAAAAACTGTCGGGTGTACTTTT
>CALATN010000131.1 GCA_937891895.1 uncultured Clostridia bacterium | reverse complement strand
TTTCACAGATGAGGTTCAGCTTTCTGTGGATTTCCTGCAGCCCTCTTTCTATTGCGAAAAGAGTCCCGATTCTGTTTTCAACAAGGATCCAATGCTTGCACTTAAAACTACCGTCGGATTGAATTCCTATGACGGCAAAACATTCAGAGTTTCATCCAAGGGTAATATTATGAGAAGTATTGCACCGAAAGATAAAGCTGACCTTTTAGCTTACCGATATAGACACGCATAAAGCGTTCTTCCTCAGGGAGTGTAGCGCAGGCTTCAACTGCATTATCGAGCATATTTCCAAGCACCGAGCAAAGCTCCACATCACTCATAGGGAGTGTTTCGGGAACATTCGCCTTGACGTTAAGCTGAACATTCATCTTCTCCGCAACATTAAGCTTGCTGTTTAAGATAGCGTCAGCCATAACATTACCCGTTTTGATTACTGTATCAACAGTGTCGAGGTCGTCTGCAAGCTCATTAAGATAGTCTGAAAGTCCGTCATAATTCTCCTGTGAAAGCTGAATTTTCATATTGTTGATGTGATTGCGGTAATCGTGCCTCCAGCCACGAACCTGACGATACATATTCTGAATTTCACGCACTTGCTTTTCGATAAGCTCACTCTGAAAGCGTTCAATGCGGCGGTCTATCATATTGTATATAGCGCGGCGGAGTAGGAAAAATCCTATAATGCAGAATACTATAAATAGTATTATTGCACCGATTAAGATTGCTGTTTTCATAACTTATCCTTTCTTGTAGAGCTAATCCCAATACGAATTCACAATATCCCAGCATTCATCCTTACTGGTGTGGTTGACAAGATAATCAATAAATAAATTTTCTATTTGTGGATTTTTGTTTGTAAGTAAAATCCTGTAAGCTTCCTTCAAAGGGAATTCACATGAGCCATCAGTAATAATTTTCTTTGCAAGGCTGTACGCCTTTTCCTTGTCAACAGACGAAAAATAAATTAGTATGTACTTAATTTTAAACATATTTTCATTGTTTTTTTCTTCCCATAAACTATCGATTAACTCATCTGTTATTTCTACACCTTCTAGTATGGTATATATATTCGCAAGTTCACTTACTGTTGGATAAGCACTTATTTTAGGTTTTATATAAGTTAGTATATTATGTACAAGCTGATAATTTTTTGTCTCAATATTTACAAAGTCAGGGGTATTTGCCTTCAAAATTTGCTTAAATTCATTAGGTATTTCAATTGAGGAAAACAACAATTTTTCTGTTTTATTACCACTTGAATCAGTATAACTGCACTCTGAACCTTTTATTATGGTAAGACAATTTATTGGAATACCAAGAATTGCTGCCGCAATTGCCTTATGATGTCCGTCAAGCAATGCACTTATAAAACCGTTTTCGTAATATGCAATAGCACGTGGAGGATTATTACTGCTTTTTAATAATTCAACATAGTAATCAACACGTTCTTTGCTGATACATTTATCGGACTGTGTAGGGTAAATGTAAGCAGGAAATCCATCAACAACATTTAAAAATTCATGATTGTAGTAGCTTGAACAAGTAGCAGCAACCCTTGCAGCATCATTAGAAATATCATAAAAGAATTTATCACTGCCATCGGTCGGATAGTGAGGAACATCCGCTAACAAGTATATTCCATCGGGAAGAAGACCTAAAAGCGGCTCTAATAATTTTGCTGATGTTTTTATATCAATGTATTCAGAATTTATATTAGTTCTTACCAGTTCAAGTTCTTCACAATCAATATTTTCAATTCCATATCCAGCTGCAAGAAGTCCTGAACAAGTGGGACAATAGGGATTAGCCGCTTGTAATAAAGGTCTGTTATTCAGTACCAAATGTGATTTATAACAATAATCGTCATCAATATCACTGCACACATGCTTTAGCAATGCTTTTCCGTTTTTCACCGAAAACATTATTGCAGAATTACACCAAGGATACTCATCTACATTTATACTGTTCATTATTTTAATTTTAGGTAAATTCTTATTTTGCATAATACTTAATAAACTCATTATTTACCTCCCTATACAGACGCCTTGAAAGCGGAATATTTTCACCATTATCAAGCACAATCTCCGTCTTTCCAATACTCCTTACATACCTCAGATTTACAATATAGGAACGGTGGCAGGAAATAAAGTCAGAACTAAGATTGCTGCTGAAATTACCGATACCTGTTTCGCATATCATAACTTGCTCTTTAGTGTGGATGTGAGTTTTCTTGCCCACGGCTTCACAGTACATAATCATATCAGGTGAAATGTGCAAGGTTTTATCCTCGCATTTGATTGTAATCTCATTTTCAGGAGTGTGCCGCTTAATATAACGGTCAAGGACAGCAAACAGCTTTAGCTTGTCCACAGGCTTTAAAAGATAATGCAAGGCTTCGACCTCGTAGCCGTCGCCAATATAATCCGAGTAGCCTGTTATGAATACGATAGGAAGCATATCTCCATCAGAACGAAGCTTTTTGGCAAGCTCCATACCATTAAGCTGTTTCATCTCAATGTCAAGCAGGAGCAGGTCACAGGGCTTGTCGGGGTAGCTGAAAAGAAAACTCTCTGCACTTATGTATTCGTCTATTGCAAGAGCAAAAGGCTTATCCGCTGACCATTCATCAAGCAGACGGCGCAGCTCTTTTATCTGATTTTCATTGTCATCGCATATTGCTATTGTCAGCGGCATAGAGTTCACCTCGGTTTGTTTTATAACATAAATTTATATTTTGTTAAATAGAGGGTATGTAATCAAGCGTATAAAAATTAACTATATATACCTAGATTTTCATAATTCAAAATACTAAAATCTTTATCTTTCAAAAATATAATCAATTTCATCATCACTTTCTATATGCCGATCATATACACGCTTATTATTACAATCATCATTTATATATGAATCAACAATATATGAAATGCCATTTATACCTATGTTTAATGAATTCAAGAAAGATTGCTGTATCTCAATATCTTCAGGCAAATCACTTAACTGCTCATCAATAAATTCTATTACAAGATCACTTATTATATCTTCAATAGTTCTTTCTGCATCATATGTGTCAATATCTATAGAATCGTCATATTCGTTATAATCAGTTGCTTCTTCAATAATATCTGACATATTTATATAATTATAATAATCATCAGCATCAACATTACTACAATAATCTTCAATTTCATCTTCAAGCCGCTTTATTACAATTTGCAAATATTTATTACGATGTTCACCAACAAAATAACAATCCATATGTTTGATTATATAAATAAGCTCTTCAAAATACAAACTACTTAACATTGCTTCGAGATGATCTTCATTTAATAAATAATCAATTATTTGAAAAAATTCACAAATTTCTGTTTTCATGAGCATTTTAATAATTGCTGTTTTATTGACTTCTACTTTATTTGAAAAAGATAGTGATGGTGTATCCCACAAATATGAATGAATAATATCCGCATAGCAATCTTCAAATATATCGAATTTAGAAACATAATATGCAATAAAGGCTAATTTTTGATTACTATCACTAAACTCATAATTATTTACTGTTTTATTTTTTAATATTTGAATGGCATAATCAGAAAACTCTTTTTCTGTCATCACTCTTTTTAACTGTTGAATAGAATATGCATTTTGAATAAGCTGTTGTTTCTCGATATCATTTTCTTTCATTCTACAATCTAAATAATCGTTAATAGATGGATTAAGCATTGAAATTTTCATTATCCCCTTTTTATCCATAATATGAATAAAACTGCCCATAAGTCTGATTAACGAAGCTTCAAATTGATTAATGGTTTGATCAATATCTTCTTCAACAGCTATTCTTTTATTAAATGATTTCTGTGCTGTTTCTATTGTTACTTCAACATCTGAAAGCGAATATACTGTCATTAGCAATATTCTATCAGTTTTTTGAAGTTTACGCTCATATTCATCCTTCCAAATCTGTCGTGGATTATTTAATTGCTGAAGTATAAAATTATAATATTCTTTAGATGGAACTGATTTGTATCTGCGAGGATTACAAATAAATTCAACCAATCGTGGATTATAATTATGATGATTTATAATATTTCTATATCGCTTGTCTTTTTTTATTTCTAAAAAATATTCATCTTCAATATTATTAAAAGAAAGATGATTATAAAATATCTTTGCTTTTTCAACATTAGACATAGCTGTCATATCAATGATAAATACTTTATATTCCTCATTTTCTAAACTTTTCACTAATTCAGGATGACGTTCTTTGGCTTCTTGAAAAATCGTTACCCTTGAATTAAGAATGAGCAATTTATGTCTTGTTAAACTAACATATTTGATTAATGCAAGTAGTTCTTTATTCTGACATCCTTTCATTTGAAAATATGCTTGTCCAAAGCAATCATCAACCAAAATTAGTTCCTTTATATCAGGATTTCGCGACAATGACTTCTTTAATGAATTTAAGTCATCATTGTTTGTTGTATATCTTATCCTATATCCATTCGCTGCATAGTATAATGCCAACATATTAGAAGTCATCGTTTTACCTACTCCAGGATTGCCAGTAATGAATAAGGTTTTATTATGCTCTAAACATTCCAATGACTTATTATACGCTTCAGTTTTAACAAAAAATTTATTTTGATTTTTAACATCAGACAATAAAACTTCACAATCAACAAAGATATCATTATTTGTCAATTCTTCAAGAATATTTGTAGATTCTATCCATAGTTTATAATGTTTTTTTAAAATCCCACTATTTTCACTCTTGGAAAGAAAATCATCTATCTCTATTAGTGTAATAATATTTTTTTCAGATTCCATATAATCCTGAAATATAGAATATATTTCATTTGTTGCTTGTGGTGTCAGTGCTTTTGAACAGCATATATAATATTGATTTGGATTTATTTTTTTAATTTTGGGCAATTCTTTTTTTAATGAAGTAATTAGTTGAGAAACCGATGATTTTATATAGTGCTTTATTTGTACAACTATACTATATGTAGTTATATTATCTGTTAAATCAATACCACCATCTTTTCCCTGAGCAAATCTTCTCAAATTAATATTAAGTTTAGCTTGCATAATGTCTTGACATAAATATTCAAATTCAATATCATTTAAATTTTCATAATTCAGCATTTTATCACCTATTTTAATATAGTTATCTTTTATAAATTCACCAACACATTCTATTTTTTAGAAACTATGTTAGGCAATTAATAAAATGAATATTTATTTACTTCAAATTTTTTTAGTTGTTATCATAAAATCATTAATTATCCGTTATTGGATTCAAGGAGCAAACTAGGCATATACCATTTTCTCCAATATGTTTCAAACATTCCACTACAATGAATAATATAGTTTCCCAATTCATTTATACTGTACATTTGTGCATACATACATGCGTTTATTTTTTCTTCACCAAATAAGTCTATACTGACCCATTCATTTTCCCAATTAGCTTTATTTCCCAATACATATTGCATATGATTACTAGCAGCTTTTGAAATATAATTATTATTATATAAGTAATCTATCTTATCAAATAATTTTCTTAATAAAAATACTGAACAATTTTTTAACGTATTATATTGGCGATAATATTCAACAAATTTTTTTCCACTCTCAACTAGTTCTTTATTATCCATATATTTGAAATCTTCGATATCAACAAGCATCTCATGAAACATAGAATAAAGCTTAATTCGTTTAGAATACCACCTAAAAGCTTCAATATTTGTAGCTAACACTTCATTTTCTAAAGGAATATATATTACAACACTTTTCTGATTTTTATAATTAGGATTTTGCTTTGGAAGAACTAATTTAATATAATCATTTAAACATATTTGATATGCACAATTCTTACTTAAATCAACTACAATTAGTAATACAGGGAAAGCACTCCCCATTTTTTTTACAAGTTCAAGTTCAGAAACCTCTAATTTATATTTGATTACATCAATTTTTCTATCTCCTGACCTCAATTTCCCATAAATAGGTGTTTCTGTACCTTTAACCTGCATGAACAGATGCTCTCCTAATGTTACACATTGACCACATTCATAATCAAACAATTCTACATCCAAATCAATTCCATAATCTGGATTCATTTGACGAATAACCCATTCATCTGGAATTATATATTGTTGAAGAAAATTAATAGCCTGTTCGCCTAAAATATGATTTCTTGATCTGATTTTTCCATATGACATATTAACTACTCCTAATGTAATATGTAGATTCCTTAAATGTACTTGTAAACCAATCTCATTTTGTAAGAAACAAATTTACATAAATATAATACCATAACCTTTTTCATAATTCAATCTATATTAAGCACAATACTCATATGATTTTTCAAAATTTAATCATTTCATACCTAATTTGTACATATAATTAAATTAATAAGGTATTTTATACTTTTTTATTACAAAAGCGGTTCTCAGTAAATGCTGAGAACCGCTTTCACTATTTAATAAAAATAAGTCTATATCACCTTATCTGTGCCAAAATACTTGGATCCTTTATCTTGCTGTCCTCAGCAAGAAATAGCATCTTTGTAATGATTTCCGCAGTTTTCGGGTCTTCATCCGCAAACGGCAGGAAAAGCTTTCCTCTGTGCTGGCTGTGGACAGGGAGAATATTTATCATTGCCCCGCCCTTTTTATGAATAACTCCGCTGCCGAGATGAAGGGTATATTCACCGTATTTTCCGTTGATATGTGCATGGTTGCCCTTTATCTCAACATTCGTAAGCTTGAAAAGCGGCAATGTAAATTCAATAATAGCCGCACGCATTTCAACAGTGGAGTGGCTTGTTTCAGGGTCAACGCCTCCTGCGTGAGCAACGCTTACCGCCATATCAACATCACGCATTACCTCTGAGAAAATTATATCGGGAATATCCTTGATAACAAGTGCCCTGCCTGTTTTTCTGTCGGTGAATTCAACCCATTCAAGAGTAGGTGCTTCGATATCCGCAGGAGTAAACCAATCTGCGATTGCGTAAATTCGTGCAACAATATTTTCTTTATAGTAAACCTTCTGCAGGCCGTCCTCAACGTCAGCTACCCAACGTCTTGTTTTAAGGCAGGCAACCGTCTTTGCAGGCTGTATCTGATTTCCTGCATAACGGAGCGAATGTGTCATTTCAGCTTCATCCACTGTCTTTACATAAAGCTCTCTGAACACCTGACGGAATGGCTGAACAAGCTGCTTGTCAAACAGATGTCTCTGATAATCTGACCAGTGACCATCCTTGTAAATAGCGTAAGGATGTGCAGCAATAACCTTGTCGCTGTCGGAAAGCTTCACGATATTTCCTGCATAATCGGTAAGCTCGTTTCCGTCAAGGAAGCCAAGCTTATCTCCGCAGACAAACACAAGATTTTTGATTATCGGCAGAACAACAGGGTTTCTTCTGAGTATATTAAGCTCCTCAACTGTAAATTCAGTGCTATTCTCCATAGCCTGCTCAAACATTACTCTTGTACGGCGATACTGTTCAACAAGCTTTTTCTTTGTTTCTGTAAGCCTTACAATATACTCATTCTTTTTAAGCTTTGCAGGAACAGATTTAAGCTGCTTTCCGCCCTTTGTGCAGATTATTTCCGCCTTGCCCGTATCGTCTACTGCAAGTCTGAATATTGTTCCGCCAATTTCCTTATCTTCAAAAAGCTCACGGCTGTCATCAATAAGTTTTGTTTCCATTCTCAGCGTAAGCCTTGTCACATCGGCATAACCTGCATTTATGGAAAGATTCTGCATTGCAATCTCAACAGCCTTTTTCTCGCTTGCACTTCGCTGTGAGCCGAACTTCTTGCTTTCCTTTAAGAACTGCTGTAAATACAGATAGCGATTACAGATATCATCCTCATTCTTTATAGGAATAAGGGCATACGCCATAAGCAAATCCTTGTTACGCTTATCGGCGATAGTCTTGACGGTTTCAGCAGTTTCAAACTTGCCGAGAACAGCGTCTGCATATTTTCTTGCCCTTGAATGTTTTGCACCGTCGGAAATATATTTTGCGGCATCATAAATCATATCAAACCGCTTTTTGCCCAAGGTATCATAAGCCGCTCTGAACCAGCTTATATCAAATGCACCTGCGTTAAGCTCCTCATCTGTAAGAGGAGTATATTTTGCGATAACTGCCTTACGCTTGTCGTCAAACTTCTCGTTCATATGTGCAATGAAATAATAGCATGCAGAGGAAAAGCCCTCCCAGCCAAGATATTCACCCACCATCGGCAGCCATTCGGGAGAATACATTGCCGCTTCGATAAGGCGTTTTTCGCTGATACCTGTACCCTTTACGGCTGATTTCAGCTTTTCAGCATTATCCTCATAGTCAGGCAGGCAAACGCTGAGAAGATGACTCAATGCACCCTTTTTCGTTTTTGTATTGCCGTAAAGTGAACGCTCAAGCGGCAATTCGCCCAACGCACAAAGTATCTTCACAAGATGGTCTATGCCGTAAATACGCTTTATTCCGTCAATCGCACCTGAATACTCAGTTTCAAGGTCACCTCTTTTAAGCTCCTTTGCCAGAATTGTTTCCGTCATTTTTCTGTACAGCTTTTCAGCAAAGGTAATAAGCTTTTTCTGCTCCTCGGTCAGCTCGGAAAGGTTATCGCTGTTTATAAAGCTGCGGAATTCATTAAACTTTCTGTTTCGTTCCCAACTGCGTTCCCTCGTATCAACAGCTGCTTCAAGTTCCCTTGCACCTGCATAAACATACGATACTACAGAAAGTGCTCCGCCAAGTATCGGTGAGCTATAGTAGCTATGACTTTGTTCCGTAAACAGTATTCTGTAAAGCTGTGCTTCTGTGATAATGCCGTGATATGCGGCGTGGATATACTGATGTACGCTTATTCCGTGATACAATGGCATTGTGGTAAGATAAAATGCTCTGCCGTATATTGTTGTGATAGTGAAACCGTCCTTTTGCTCAAAAGCATATTTGAGCGGAAATGCCTCTGATGCAAGCTTAATATTATCTCCTGTTCGTTCAATACCGATAAGCAGCATTCTTACAGGATAATATGACAAAATCGGAGCACTGCCTGTTTTTTCTGTTCCATTTACGTTGACTTTGAACTTAATGCTGAGATTGTCAATCGGCATAAGTCTGTTCATGAAAGCCGAAGAAACATAGAACAATTCGTCCTTATCGGAATGCTTATTTAACAAATACTCGCAAATTTCAAACAGCTTCATAAAGTATTTGTACTCATAACGGACTGTAAGCTGTTTTCCGATTATGTCTTCAAGAATTTTATTGCATTTTACGGAGTATTCGTCATAATTCCCCTCTGAACAAAGTGACACCATCATTTTAAACAGTGTTACGGGAGTTTTGATTTCTTCATCGTAAAATTTATCCCAGTATTCGTTGAAAGGCATAACCCTTTTTCCGTTTTCAACACCGAAAAGAGAATGTGCCGTGCCGAGGGTTACGATTTCCCCACCATAACCGTATCTGAATTCTTCATCAGCGTGAGATTCCACAAATTCGTCAAGCTTTGCCAATGCTGTTCTCCACACAGGCTTATCTTCTTCGTTTCCATTGAAATATTTTCTGAACACCTGCTCCGCTTTTTCAATAAACTTTTCATCTATAACAGGTGTATAAATATCCTTGTCGGAATAAAGTGCGGGGATATCGCTTTCAGATTTTTCGGACGGAAGAATGTTATCTATAAGTATTCTTTCAGCGGCAGATGTGTTTTCATTCTGCTTTACAAGAGGAATACACTTGTTGAAAAGTGACGTTCTGCTTTCGTCCTTTGAAATCTGTATAATAATATCAAGAGCAGCTGTACGCTTTTCTTCCTTTTTATCGGAAATAAGCTTGCTTATACTGCCGAAAAGTGCGTCATCATTCTGTTTCATAAGAAGCTTTATGCAGTTTGAACGCATATCTGCATTCTTATATCTGAGCATATCCTCAAGCTGACGGTAATTTTCATCTGCAAGCTCAATCTTGTTTATCAGCTTGAAAGCATCACGTCGGGTATACTCCTCTTTGTCGCAGACCTCTGCCGTAAGTATTCTTCTCTGTTCGTCTGTTTCAGGCTGTGCGAGAAGAAGCAAAACAACAGAGTTTCTGAAATAGTCAATCTGCGGAATAAGAGAAGCAACATAATCTATTTTATCATTGTCCCGGAGTGTACTTGCTATGTAGGCAAGCCTTATAACCACATCAGAACGGGACAGACTTTCGCTGTTCCACGAGAAAATACAAGGTGAAAAATCCACAGATCTTTTTGACATTCCGTTGTATATCTCCAGTAAAATACCGTACATTTTTTCTGCTTCTTCACGGCTTTTGAAATACGGTTCAAGGGGGGCATATACTCTTGCAGAACCGTCAAAGTTTCCGATTCCTGCAAAATTTGCCCTACCTAAAACCCTGAGAATGTCATATTTACAATTACACATAAAGCTTTTCATATATACGGCAAGTATCTCATTGTCATTCTTATGCTCTTCGACTACAGCCATTGCAGCTATGTTTGAAAACATAACATTGTCGAGCTGTGCTGTGATATACCCAGCCACAAGAATCTGGTGCCTACTGCCATGGAGAGCGTATTCCTTTATCAGATGGAGCATATAGAATGCCTCGTGAAAGCCGTAAGCCCAGAGTGCAATGTAAATTTTCATTGTATCCTCAGTAGCAAGATATTCATCACACACATCTTTATCATGAATACAGTCGTGAATAAGATTTACTGACTTGTCACTTATCCTTTCAAGCTTTACAGTTTCCTCCTCAACAAAGCCAAGCCACATTCCCACCGCACGTTTTACGGAAGAAAAACGGATAAGGTTATTTTCAATTATTACATCAAGCAGTGTAAAAAAAGCTTCCTTTGTTCCCGTATCCATTGCCTCACAGATAGATTGACGGAGTCCCTCCTGCAATCTTGCTGCAAGCAGAAGCTTTCCGAGCTTTTCGTGCAGGTCAAAATTATGACATTTGGTTACTGCGTAAATTATCGTATGGTCAACAGTAATTTCACTTTCGTCCATAATAATATCCGAAGCAAGCTTTATCATACGCTCGTTGCCCATGTCGATCTCAGCGGCAACGACCTTGTGCATATCAGAAAATCCGTAGTAGGAATGTTTTTTATGACACACCTGCTCCACGGTAAGATTTTTCTCCTCAATAATATCACACATATCAACATCAAAATGGTCGTGTCCATATAAAGTATGAACCATATTCATAATTTTGGGACAAATCACCACAGGCACAGCCGACCTCATGGAACGTCGGTGCATAGATTCCGAATATGCCCAGTCCTGAATATTGTCTGCAATCTGATAAAAGACCTGCTCTCTTCTCGGATAAATCACTCCCTTGAACAACTCCGAACACTCCGCCTTGAAAAACTCGGAAGGCTTTTTGTATGTGCCATTGCTCATACCATCTAAAAAGACCTTGTGCAGTGAGGATTTCATCTCACCTATAGTCCCTTTTTTGCAATCCTCAAGAAATTCTCTTAATTCAGGAGAAAGCTTTTCCACTGCGGCTTCTTTTTCCCTCTCCCATTCACTATGATATTTTCTGCCAAGCTCTCTTTCCTGATTTTCGTTCATGCCTGCCATGTCACCACATCCTTCCTGTAAGCATTGTGAGTCTTATAAATGTAACGCTATCATTTTCATTTAATTCTATACTGTCGAATAATTCGCCGACTTCATTTTCACCGATAAAAATACGGTACAGACCGTCTTCATAGGATTGCAGAGCATTTTCAAGTGCGGCAGCTTCATTTGCTTTTTTGCCGCTGTAATTTATCCCGAAAGCAATCTTCCCTATTTCGCTCATATCATTTATTTCAGCAGCCGACAGCGGCTCTGCTGCTTCACCCTTTTCAACACGGCGGTTATATTCCGTCACACAGGTATGCACTGCCTCTGATATCAATTCTTTAACAGTAACTGGAGAATTTTCAAGCTTAAACGGAGCTTCCGCAATTTTGCTCTTCTTTTTTCCGAGCTGTTTTATGTTTACTTTTATTGTCATAGCTGTTCTCCTTACATTTATTGAGATATGTCTTTTTTAGTATAGCATATATATCCATATTTTTCAATAAATATATTACTTCTTACATAAAGTAAATGCTTAAAAATATTATTCCATTTGATTACGGAGAGAATTTTTTTGCAAATTATATTTTCCTCTTGACATATATAGATGGTCGATATATAATATATGTAGATAATCTATATATAGGAGGCAACGTGCAATGAAAATCGATAAAGGTCTTATGGCAGGGTCAACAAGTATGCTTATCCTTCATCTGCTTGCTGAAAAAGAAATGTACGGCTATGAAATGATTGAAACGCTGGAAAAACGTTCTGACAGCACTTTTTCTCTAAAAGCGGGAACACTCTATCCCCTTCTACATTCTCTTGAAAAAGCTAGTTATGTTTCTTCACGGGAAGCGGAAGCTGAAAACGGCAGAATGAGAAAATACTATTCAATTACTGATAAAGGCAACGGTTTCCTTGCAGACAAAAAGAATGAATGGAGTTTATTCAGCGGTGCGGTAAACAAGGTTCTTGACGGAGGTGCGGCTGTATGAAAAAGGATGAATATATCAATACTGTGCTTGAACAGGTTCGGTGCAAAGCTGTTCACGAACCATTGAAGGCTGAACTTGCATCCCATATTGACGAGCAGGCAGAAGCCTTTATTGCCGTCGGACTTCCTGAAGAAAATGCTGAGGAAGAAGCTGTAAAAACAATGGGTGACCCTGTTGAAGCCGGTGTGGGACTTGACTCTGCACACCGTCCAAGCTTTCCTTTAGCCGTTTTTCTCCCCTCTTTAATTCTTCTGTTCACAGGTATTATTGCACGGCATTTGGGAGAAGGCTTTTTTGCATTTCCGCCTGCTTATAATATTTTCATAAACAGTGATATTCCCAATGCAATCATCTGCATAGCAGCTGCATCGCTGTTTTATTTTGCCGATTATACAATTCTTGTTCGCAAGCCTAAAACTGCTTATGCTGCTTTTACGCTATTACTCGCAGTTATAGTGATTTGGAATGTAGGCAGAGCTAATATTGCAAATGTAAGCGGCACTGAATGGGTAACAATTGCGTTCCGAAATACACTTTCAGGACATTTTGCTTTTTATGGGTCAGCACTTCTCGTGCCGCTGATGTGCGGATTTGTTTTTTCAATGCGCGGAAAAAATTTCAAATGGTTTGTATTAAGCTGTTTTGTGCTTGTTGTTCCGCCTGCACTCATTTCGCTTTACGCACCTTGTCTTTCGGGAGCAATTCTTGTGGGTATTGCCGCACTTGCAATTATGACAATTGCTGTCAAAGACGATTATTTCAAAGTAAATAAAACAACGGCATATCTTTTTATGTACATACCTGCGTCGCTTGCAGCAATCGGCTTAACCGTAGTCAAGATTTTGCGTAATATTCGCTACAACGGCTCAACTGCTGACTGGGAACAGAATATGATACGGGAAATCATTTCCGAAGCAACACTTTTCGGCAGTAGCAGAGTTATAAGTACAAGTCTTACGGAAGCTAACAACTCACATATTTTAACAGCAATAATTGCTCAATTCGGTTTGTTTGCAGGAATAACTGTTGCTGTTATTCTTGTGCTTCTGCCTTTGATAATGCTCATTATATCAAGCCGCATACAAAACCGCTTCGGAAAACTTACAGCTTTTTCAATCGGAATTGTATTCCTATTTATGTCGGTCGCTTTTATTGCATCAAATTTGGGTTACACAACAGCAATGGAAAGCTTTGTTACTGCACCTTTTATGAGTAACGGAATATTCAATGCTGTCACAAGCGGTGCACTTGTTGGAATTTTTGCCTCGGTATACCGCCGAAAAGACCTTATGCCTGAAAGAAAAATCAACACTAACAGAAAGGCTAATGCTTAAATAATTATCTGCACCATTGTTTCCCTATCGGAAGCAATGGTGCTTTTCGTCATATCAACCATAATCAGATACAGATTTTTATGCCATTCAGAAAAATAATCTTCAAGTTAAAGCTTTTTGTCAAAAAACCACTCCAAAAGATGTTATTATATATAGGAACACATTTATAACGAAAACGGAGGAACCATTTTGCTCGGAGTATATCTTTCGGTAATTGAAACCGATGACCTGAAAAGCAGGTTTGAAGAGCTTTACATAAAATACAGCCAGCTGATGTATGCGGTTGCATTCAAGATACTGAAAAACAATGAGGATGCAGAAGATGCTGTTCATCAGTCATTTCTGAATATTGCGAGGCATTTTGATAAAGTGAATAACATTTCCCGTCAGGACATCAAGCCCTATCTTGTAGTAGTTGTGCGGAATGCGGCGATAAACATTCTCCGCAGTAACAAACGGCGGGAAAGCTTCATTCAGGAGTTGTCCGCAAAGGATAATACAGCGGTTGAAGCCTTTGACAATTACGGTTACAATGAGCTCGTTGAGGCAATCAAGCAGCTTCCGCAGATGTACAAGGACGTGCTTTTTCTGCATTATGTGGAGGACTTCTCTGTTAAGGAAACTGCAGAAATGCTGAACTTGCCCAAAGGCACAGTGTACAAACGTATAGAACGTGGGAAAGCAGTTCTTGCGGATATTCTTGAGGAGGTGCAGAATGGAAAGTAATTTCAGACTTGCATTGCGTGAAGCAATGATAACCGAATGTGAAGCCTTTATCCCTGCTGAAATTCCGCACCACGAATTTTCCGCAGGCTTTGAAAAGAAGATGCAGCGGCTTTTAAAGCACGGCATACCTGTTCTGTCCTTCAAAAAGATAGGTATATTTATTGCGGCAGCAGCGATCGTTGCCATAATTGCCGCTGTCGGCACAGGTGCTTTGGAAAACCTGTTCAAGCGTTTTTCCTTTGAAAATTACGAAACCTATACTGTTGTAAAATCAGTTGACGCTGAAAATGCGCCGAGGGTTATTGAGGAGCTTTATATGTTTGATGTGCCCGAAGGCTTTGAGTGCAGTTACTCCGAAGAACCTGCCGAATGGATGCCATTTCTAACCTGCTTTTATCAAAACAAAGCTGAAAACAAATATATAGATTTTAAGCAAACGATAAAATCCAAATATGATGTCAATGTAAATACAGAGGACCGTGTTATGGAGTATATCTCTGTTAACGGTCACGATGGCTACATAATTGATTTATGGGATAACGAATATATTATAAGCTGGGATAACGGCGATTACATTTTTGATATTATAGGAAATCTCGGACGTGATGGAATGATACGTCTTGCGGAGTCTGTAAAGGTTGTGGAAAATCTGATACCCGAAACCATTGAGGAAATTTACACTATAAGCTACGATTTAAGCGTTTACGAGTATAATTTATGGCTTGAAAATGATATTTTCAGATGTGCCGAGTATCGCAATGGCGATAAGATTGTTAATTTTGAGCAGTGGACAAAGGCTGAATATGATATTCTTCTCAATACCGAGGGTGCTGAAATAGAGAAAACAAATATATACGAATGTGAAGCGTTTTATTACTGCGACAATCATAACTATCATCATTTTATATGGGACGGCGGTTATTATATCTTTTATGTCAGATCAAATCTTGATAAGGAAACGGTATACGAAATTGCAAAGTCATTGCGTAAGGAGGAAGATTATGAAGAAGCTTCTGAATAACAAATTTATAATTGCTTATGCACTTATTTATGCCGCAACGGTTATCGCTCTGTTTTATATCTACGATATGCGTGTGAACAGCACTGCCGTAATCCTGCCTGCGCTTTTGATGATGTCAGGCATAACTGCGGTACTGCAAAACAAATCCGCAAAGTTCTCATTGGCAGTAATCCCTGCTGTTTCAGGACTGGCTTTTTCACTGCTTTACATTCTGCTTCAGCTTACAATTTTAGACCCTGCCGCACCTATGGAAAACCTGTTTTCAGCAATAATCTGCGGTCAAATTTTCAATATCGCTACTGGAATAATTCTGTCTGTTCTTTTGCTTGTTTTCAGCTTGGCAAAGAGTAAAAGAAAGCTGTGTAAATAACTTTTTAAAGATGTTAAATGTTCTGTCGATATATATGATGAGAAGAATTTTAATCTTTTGGAAGGATTGGTTTTATGACAATAACAAACAGCACAAATCTTGCACAATTGGTTAATGTAAAACTTTTAGGTGAAAATCCGCAAGGTATGCGTGAGCTTAAAACGGAAAACAATATCGAGCTTGACCCTACAAGAATTCAGCCGAAAAACTGTGATGTGAAAATTTCCACTGAAAGAAAGCGTGACACGGTTATTGTAAGTGAAAAGTCAAATCAGTCCTTGTATGTTGACGCT
>CALATN010000130.1 GCA_937891895.1 uncultured Clostridia bacterium | reverse complement strand
CTGCGATTTCATCATCGTTGTGAGTAAAATACACCTGTGGCATTTTAACGCTTGTATTCGCACCGAGAAGTTTTAGTTGTTTAGCCTCGGTCTTTTCCATTCCGTTTACATGGTATGCTTTGAGAATAATTATTTCACCGTCGGACTTTGCGCATTTGTAAACCTTACCGAAGCTACCGCCACCGATGAATTTTAGATTGTCAATGCGAGTGTTCAGGTGTTCTTCTGCTATTTTAGGTAATTTTTCGAGTAGAAATTTATCGTTCAAGTTCATTTGTTATACTCCTTATTCGATTAAAAACTTTCTTGTGTGCATCACGACTTTCGGGTAAAAATTGAATTAATTGAAAACAGTGAAACATACCGTCATATTTGTAAAGTTCAACATTAACTCCTGATGCTTTCATTAGCTCAAAAACTTGGTCATTGTCGCTCTCGTCCATTTCTGCACCGCCACATACCAAAGTAGTAGGCGGAAAATCCTTGAAATCCGCAAAAATAGGTGAGGCATAAGGATTTGTTCTGTCAATATTTTCAGCATAAGCCGAAATTTTATGTAGATAATCCCAATTATCCTCAATAGATTTGCGCTTTGCAATTCCGCCGAAGGGGTCAAGATAAGCATTTTTCACTCTCGATTCACCGCTTGAAGTCATATCAGCCCAAAGTGAAAAGCAGACAATTTGTGAGGGGAGTGGATGTCCGTTGTCACGCAACCAGAGTGTAATTGTGACTGCCAAATTTGCACCTGCACTGTCACCGATTATGATGATATTTTCAGGCTTAATTCCACGCTCTAACATTTCAAGATAAACATCTTTTACATCAAGTAATTGTGCAGGGTGTTCGTATTGCGGAAAAGTTCTGTAATCAACACTCACCACCGTTGCACCGTCAAGTAAATTGCTGTATTTCTCGGCAAGTCGGCGGTACATATCAATAAGTTTCACTTTAAAACTTCCGCCGTGCAACAAAAGAATGACTTTGTCGGTTTGACAATTTTTGTTTTCAAGAATTTCATAGTAACAATTATTACATTTGTGCCGTGAAAATGTGAAATTCTTTGATGGCTTGTAATAGGATTTGAAATTCTTGGTTTTCTTGCCTGCTTTATTTGACATATTTGAATTGTCAACAAGAGGTGAATGGAAAACCGCCCTTAAACAAGCACATAAAATCTGTGATGTGACAGATTGCATACTTACACCTCGTTTCAAATCTATTTTACCATATTTTTAATTATATTATATCATTAAATTGATTTCAATGTAAAAGTATAGGGATTGCATAAAAAATAGGGAACAACTTGAGTGTAAAAACTTCAAATTGTTCCCTAAATTAATTTTATGCAACTTTTTGCGCCTCCCTCTGACGAGGGAGGTGTCATTTTGCAAGCAAAATGACGGAGGGAGAGAATTGTCCACAAAAAAGTACAGTTTATAAATATTTTGTTTGAGTATTACGAGCACTCGTGATATTATAATTTCAACAAATATAAAAGGGGAGTGCAATATGTATAAATGGAAAACCGACAAAGAAACTTATTTAAAATTTAAAACACAGTTATATGAATTGCATCCCGAAATCAAGGTCGAAATCGAATCTTGTGATGACAATCTTGAAAAATTAGGATTTGTAAAATCTGCACCTTGTTTCGTAAATATTCATTTAAGTAAAGAACAACGCAGACACATATTAAATGAACTCGAACTTATGGAAATGGATTCAGTTTATAACGAAGATGTAAAATGCAAGGAGAGCTATGAAAGATATGGTTGGCTTTGGAATGTGATTTTTTATTTGGAGGAATGTGAAGAAGATTGGGCAAGAGGAACATTAAAAGAAGTTCCATTCTGGAGAGATGATATATCAGTTAAAGAATATGAACTTGAAAGAACATATTTTCATGAACATTGGGACGATTGGACAAAAGGCAATTATGTGCCTTTATGGATACAAAAGAGAGATGTTGACCCGCAAAAAGTTCGCAAATTTGTTTTTGAAATTGTGCAAAAACGGAATGCAGGTTGTCCTGTATGCGGTTTTGTAGATGAAAATACAGCAAATACGAAAGGGAAAATATGTTATTTTAATTGCAAAAAATGTGGATTTGCAGTACACATTAATCAGAGGTAGTAATTATGGTAAAAAAGAAAAAAATTAAAAAAGAAGAAAAACAAGTTAAAGAAATTGAAGCCATAAAGAAACGTTTAGAACAAGACAAAGAGGCGCTTAAAGAAGCCATAGCACTTGTAAATTCACACACACTATACAAAAAAGTAGGAGATACAAGAGGCAGATATAAATATGTACTCGCAACGGAAGAAATGCTCAAAGCCGATTATTTGGGTGATCCGAAACCATATTCATATGAAGGCATAACGTTCCATTATGATTCGTGGACGGAGAGATACGATAAAGGCATAATGGAAGTAAACGGGCATACCTATTATGACATTCGATGGGTGCTGAACAATTACGAGCGAATGATAAACGATAAGGAAAAACAAGTGTTGAATCTAAATTCTAAAATACAAGAAATCAAAGAAGATTTAGATGATTTGCATAAAAACTTTCCAACACTTAAACAGGCTGTAATGGAATGGATGGAGTATCAAAAAGCAGAAGGTGAGGATAAGGAATGAAGATAGATGAAATAATGAAAAACTTTAACAAAACATGGAAAGAAGAATTAGTCCATACAGGTGTATCAGCTTATGACTATGAGCGTATTCCATTCACCAGCCCAAGGCTTAACTATATGACATTCGGCGGAGTGCCTGTTGGTAAGCTGGTTGAGTTTTACGGAGAAGAACATGGCGGAAAGACAACAACCGCACTTGATGTGGTGGCTAATTATCAGCAGGTGTATGGCAGAAAGGTCCTGTATGTTGATGCAGAGAATACACTTGATACAGTATGGGCAACAAAGCTGGGAGTAGATTTAGACCAGCTGATAATTCTTAATCCAACGTCACAGGGTGCAGAAGATATATTTCAGTTTATCCTCGATATGATAGACACTAATGAGATAGGGCTGGTAATCATAGATTCCAGCATCTGGGTGGCGGTAATGACCTGCTTTCCACTGCTGTATGCTTTGTGAATAAGCTTAACGGCGAACATCACGTTGCACTT
>CALATN010000129.1 GCA_937891895.1 uncultured Clostridia bacterium | reverse complement strand
CAACACCGTGTGTCCATACAGATGGATCACCTTCAGCTTCCCAGTAACCGCCGATCCAGAACAGCTGTCTGCCTTCACCCATCATTGCAGGCTGAATAGACCAGTTAAACTGTTCAAGCGGAAGAACAAGACCAGATGTAAAGAGATCATACTGATAGTTCATTGCCTTTTCCATAAGAGGTTCGTTGAGGTTACACTTGATCTGACCGTCAACGGACTGTACAGCAGGAACACCTGCAGAGTACATAAGAGCAAGTTCGTTGAACCAGTTGTCGAGACCCCACTGGTCATTTTCTTCATCTACGAATTCCTGGAGCATACCCTTGAATGTATCCCAGTTCCATTCACCAGCCTTGTAGAGATCCCATGGATCATCAAGACCATTGGCTTCAATTGTTTCCTTGTTATAGTAAACGTAGTAGTTAGCTCTGAGATTTGTAACAAATGTATAGTGCTTGTTACCGAAGTTGTAAATCTTCATACCCTCAGCTGTATTCTGCCAGATGTCAGAATCAAGGTCAATGTAATCGTCAACCGGCTGGAACATACCGCTGATGATACCCTTAGGAAGGTTACCAACATCACTTGGGAAGAAGTCGATGCCTTCGCCGCCGAGAACGTATGTAGAAAGGTCGTTGTAACGGTTTTCGTATGTAGTCTGATACCACTTGATGGAACCGCCGTACTTTCTCTCAAAAAGTTCGAGTTCAACCTTCTTGGAAGCACCGTTTGTACCTGGATTGATATCATAGTGAGCAAGCCACTTGATTTCCTTATTGTCAAGTTCAGCATCCTGAAGCTGAGACATAGCATTTGCAAGAGCATCTGCTTCTTCAGCTGCAAGAGTTTCAGTATTGATTTCTGTTGTGATAGCTGCTGTTGTAGTTACCTCAGCAGTTGTTGTTTCAGCAGCACCGCCTTCTGCGCCGCCTTCATCACTTGCGCAAGCAGAAAGTCCTGCTGTGATGGTAAGCGCCATAGCGCCAGCCAAAAGCTTTTTGATATCTTTCATAATAATCCTCCATGTGTACCTGTGTACACTCTATATATATTTACATAGCAATTATAACAAATTATTCAAATGTACGTCAAGAGATATTTTATAGATATTCTTTGGAACATATTGTATAACTTACACAAAAAAACTTTACGAAAACCTTTAAGTTAACCAAATTTTTTATCCAACTTTTACGAAATGAATAACCTTGGATGAGAAATCGCCGTGAATTTCCATAAAAATGCCGGCGTTCATAAGTGCGCTGCCGCTGTGAAGCTCGCCGTTTTCCTCGTTGCGGTACATAGCCTTCGGGTCAAGACCCTTCAGCTTCACACGTCTGTTGCGGTAATTTGGTCTGCCGAGAACCTGAACAAATGTGAACACAGCCTCGGACTTGTCCTTTGCAACAAACATCCACGCATCCCACATATTATCCTCGAACACGTTGCCGATACGGTACTGGTCGCCTGTTCTGATGATAGGGTTGTACTTGTTGAACTGTGCAATCTGACCGGGGATAGCGTCCCTGTCCTCCTGAGGAATACGTGTTACGTCAAGCTCGTAGCCGAATGTTCCCACCATAGCCACGTTGCCTCTTGTAGCAAAAGGTGTGGAGCGTCCTACTGTATGGTTCGGGCAGTCGGAAACGTGAGCGCCCATTGCGGAAGCGGGGTAACAGATTGATGTGCCGTGCTGGATTTTGAGGCGCTCGATTGCGTCTGTATCGTCAGAGCACCAGATCTGCGGTGAGTAGTAAAGCATAGCCGGGTCGAAGCGTGCGCCGCCGCCTGAGCAGTTTTCGAGAAGAATGTGCGGATAATCGGTTGTAAGGCGGTTCATCACGTCGTACACGCCAAGAACGTATCTGTGCCACAGCTCACGCTGTCTGTTCTTGGGAAGTGTTGTTGAGCCGACTTCGGTAAGCTGACGGTTCATATCCCACTTGATATACTCGATATTTGCGCTGTCGAGGATTTTCTTCATCATACCATATATATGGTCGCGGACTTCCTTGTTGGAGTAGTCGAGAACGTACTGCTCACGGGACATTGAAAGCTCTCTGCCCTGAACCTGGATAGCCCATTCTGGGTGAGCCTTGTAAAGCTCGCTGTCGGGGGAAATCATTTCAGGCTCGAACCAGATACCGAACTTCATACCAAGCTTGTTTACCTCGTCAACGAGGTATTTCAGTCCGCCCTTGATTTTCTTTTCGTATACAAACCAGTCGCCGAGAGAGCTGTTGTCAGCGTCACGGTGACCGAACCAGCCGTCGTCCATAACAAGCATTTCGATA
Source organism: uncultured Clostridia bacterium (assembly GCA_937891895.1). Lineage (GTDB taxonomy): Bacteria > Bacillota > Clostridia > Oscillospirales > Ruminococcaceae > RGIG8773. The sequence goes on along the minus strand of CALATN010000129.1, from coordinate 39,878 downwards.
CCAAGCTTTGAAGCTTCCTTAGCGATGTCGATAAGCTTTTCCGTATCAAAGTTGAAGTATGTAGCCTCCCAGTTGTTGATGAGGATAGGACGGCGCTTGTCCTTGTATTCGCCGCGGATAAGGTGTTCACGGTAGAGGTCGTGGAAGGTACGTGACATTGCGCCGATACCCTCGCTTGAATATACCATTACAACCTCAGGGGCAACGAATTCCTCGCCGGCTTCCAGGAGCCAGTTGAAATCGAAGTGGTTGATACCCATTACAAGACGGGTATACTTATGCTGTGTAACCTCTGCCTGTGCGAAGAAGTTACCGCTGTAAACAAAGTTGAAGCCGTAAGCCTCGCCGTTGTCCTCGTCAGCTGTGTGGGAAACGAGAGCAACGAACGGGTTGTTCTGATGTGAGGACTCACCCTTTACCGAGTCAACGCCCTGCTTGCCGTGGTGAAGTCTGCATCTTTCCATAACACGCTCTCTTGCCCAGCTGCCGTTGAGGGTGATAAAATCGTAGCCGTCGTTGTCGAAGTCAACGCAGGCGGAAAGAACTCTCTTGACGTTGAGAGGAGCTGTGCCGTTGTTCTTCAGGCGTACGCTTCTTGTGATAACATCAAGGTCGTTGAAGGCTGTGTAAACAAGCACGGCTTCAAGGCCTGTATGCTTGTCAACGCAGGTGATTTCCAGAGTTTCAGCCTCGTTCTCGTTTGCGAATGTTGCAGGCATGCCTTCAAGTGCGGACTTGCCCTTATAAACCTTGTGGGAAACGTAGCGAAGGTCGGTTGTTGTCATACCCTCATCGTCCATAACCATAAGGCAGGGCTCGCGGTAGTCGCCTGTGCCGTGGCAGGGATACTCAAAAGCGTGGGCATCCATAAATGTGCCCTTGTCGCGTGCGTTTGTCTTGAGTGTCCACGGATTTTCAGTAAGGCGAAGGAGGTATGTAAGGTCCTCGTCCTCGATTTTCTTTCCGTAGTATGCGTGGATAAGGTAGCCGTCATCGGTTGCGCCGAAAACGTAGCTTGTATTCTTTGCGTCAAGCTTGAAAAGAACGATGTCCTCAGCATAGCTGATGTTATCGTTTATCTGCCAAGCCCATCTTTTGTAGTCCTTGTGGAATTCCTGTACCTTAATCATATTAATTCGTTCCTTCCGCAGTATTTTCATTTTTTGGGGCAACTCTGTTCAGTATCTTGCGAAGTGTGCTGATTACCGACTCAAAGTTGAAAACCGTAACCGCAATAAACAGCACGATAAGCTGCAGCCACATAAGCTTAGGTTCCTTTGAAGCAACGAAAGCCATATAGCTGATTACGATTGTATTTACGATGATTTTGAAGTGGCTTACCTTGAACGGAATAAGAGTCCGTACATCAACAATTCTTATCACGAAGCAAGCCGCATAAGCCGACGCTGTTGCGATTGCTGCACCGTAAGCGCCGAAATCAGGGATAAGCAGGAAATTGAGAATGATGTTGACAACCGCCGCGATAAGGCTTGTCAGCAGGGAATTGATTGACTTCTTCTTTACGTTGTACACGCTTGATGTGAACTGGCAAAGACACTGGAAAACCATTGCAATGACCAGTATCGGTGTATAGTGGTAGGCAAAGGTGAAGTTCTTTGATGGATCGTTGTCAACAAGCAGATATGTCAGCGGCTTCACAAGCATTATCACGCCTGCCGCCGCAATCATCAGCAGAGAGCTGTATGCGCCATAAATTCTGGTGTAGAACTTGGCAAGTCCGCTGTCGTTGCGGTTTTCGATTGCCGACATCTGCCACGCCTGATAGAACAATGTCGTGAACATCATCAGCAGCGATGGGATTTTGTAGGCGGCGCTGTAGATGCCGTTTGTGTGGTCGCCGCAAAGGGAGATTACAAACCATCTGTCCGACGCGGAGGTTATCCACCACAGCACGTAGGTCGGGATAAGGGGTGCGGAATATTTCAGCATTTCCTTGAACAGCTTCTTGCTGAAATAGCTGATGTCAAGATACTTGTGCAGTCCTGCGATAACGGTCAGCACAACAAGCGAAACGATATCGGAAATGATAATTGACAGCACGTACCCCGTAACGTCCATATCAAACCCAACAAGGAAAATCAAGTTGCATATAACGGTTACAAGCGTGGAGAATATGCCGTCCACCGCAAACAGCTTCACGTAGCCCTTTGCACGTACAAAGTTTGACGCGATCTGTCTGAAACAGGAGAAGTAGCAGAAGACGTACAGCAGGAAGCCGTAGTCCTTGTACATATCAATCAGGTTGAACACAGGTGACAAAAGCGCAAAAGCCCCCAGCCCGATAAGCGTTGACGTAACCGCAACGGTGTAGACCTGCCGCTGACTATAGCCCTTGTCCATACCGAAACGGATAACCGCGTCAGCCATACTGAAAGTTAAAATCGGGTACAGCACGTTCACTGTCTGATAAAGCAGATCGGCGTCGCTGTAGCCGTCGGTTGTCATACAGCCCGTGTACAGCCTGATAAGTATGAAGCTCAGGAACTTTGTCCCGAAGCTTCCGATGGCGAAAATAAGGGTATTGCTCGCCAGCTTTTGGTATTTATTCATAGTGAGAGTTTACTCCGTTACACATCAATATATTTTTTCTTGTCCTTTTTCATAGCCAGCAGCGCAATATTCACCAGCGCTACTCCACCGAGGGAAACTGCCGCAATCCATAAGCCTCGCCAAATCTTTTTCATAAGAGAGTCCTCCTTCTGTTAACGCACCTTGAAAAAGTACATATTTATTTTAGTATATCACATTATTTTCAAAAATGGAATAGGGTCGGGAAATTTTTCTTGTGCAAATTTTTAAAAGCGTGGCAAAAATTTAATTACCCATTGACTTTAAAGCATAAAAGTAGTACAATTAACAGGTATACAAGTTTGAAAATAAATTTTCAAACTGTGAGTTTTGTGCTTTTGAAACTGTCGTTTCAAATTTTGTAAAGCTCACTGCGTGGAGCTTCAAAACCACACAAAACATCACAAAAAAGGATGACGCACGTTTCTTGCGAAACGTGGTCTTATTTTTGAAACTACTATGATTGGAAGTGATTGGTTTGATCAAAGCGGCTGAAGCAATGGTAAAATGTCTGGAAAATGAGGGCGTAAAGGTCGTCTTTGGTTATCCGGGCGCTGCAATCTGTCCTTTTTATGATGAACTCACAAAGTCCGATATCCACCACGTCCTCGTCCGCCGTGAGGATAATGCGGGACACTCCGCAAGCGGCTACGCTCGTATTTCGGGCAAGCCTGCGGTTTGTATCGCTACCTCGGGTCCAGGTGCGACAAACCTGCTGACGGCTATCGCTACGGCTTACGCTGACAGCATCCCCCTCGTGTGCATCACGGGTCAGGTTTCCACCGACCAGATCGGCTGCGACGTGTTCCAGGAGGTCGACATCACGGGTGCGGCTGAGCCTTTCGTGAAGTACAGCTACCTCATCAAGAATGCGGCTGAGCTCCCCCGCGTGTTCAAGGAGGCCTTCTACCTTGCGGGAACGGGAAGAAACGGCCCTGTTCTCATTGACGTGCCTGTGGATATTCAGAATACACTTATAGATTTCGATTACCCCGAAAGCATTGAGCTTCGTACATACAAGCCTACGGTCAAGGGCAATACCCTCCAGATAAAGAGGGTCTGCGAGGCGCTTAAAGCTTCCGAAAGACCTCTCATCTGCGCAGGCGGCGGTGTAATCTCCGCAAATGCTGCCGAGGAGCTTCGCAATTTTGCTGAAAAGACAAGAATCCCTGTTGTTTCAACAATGATGGGGCTTGGCATCTTCCCCTCCGAGCACCCGCTCTATATGGGTATGCTTGGTATGCACGGTGTAAAAACCGCTAACGAGGCGGTATCAAAGTGCGACACGATGATACTTATCGGAGCAAGAGTTGGTGACCGTGCTGTGCGTTCCCCTAAGTTCCTTGCAAAGACTACGAAAATCATTCACATAGACGTTGACCCTGCTGAAATCGGCAAGAACATTCACGTTGACATTCCGCTGGTTGGCGACTGCGGAAATATTCTTGAACAGCTCTGCGCAAATGCTTGTAGCACCGAGCGTACCGACTGGCTTGATGAGCTTTCGCAGATAAAGAATGAAGTTCCTACCGAAAATGAAACTCAGGGCTACGTGAACCCGAAAATGTTCATCAGAAAGCTTTCCGCAAAGCTGCCCGAAAATACAATCTGCGTTGCTGACGTTGGTCAGAACCAGATATGGACCTGCAACAACTTCCAGTTCAAGGGCGGACGTTTCCTTACAAGCGGCGGTATGGGCACTATGGGTTACTCCGTACCTGCGGCAATCGGCGCGAAGTTCGCTTCACCCGACAGCGAGGTTGTGGCAATCTGCGGCGACGGCTCGTTCCAGATGCAGATGATGGAGCTTGCTACAATTATTCAGGAAAAACTTGCGGTCAAGATTATCCTTATGCGCAACAACCGTCTTGGTATGGTTCGTGAGCTTCAGACTATCCACTACAGCGACAATCAGACCGCTATCCACATTGCTGACGGCAACCCCGATTTCGTGGCGCTTGCAAAGGCTTATGGCATTGAGGCTGAGCGTGTGTGCACAATGGCTGAGGCTGAGGAAGCAATCGAGCACCTCTGCAACGCAAAGGGGCCCTATCTGCTGGAGTGCAACGTATGGCGTAATGAAACCACGCTGTAATATGAACGATTGTTATACCGTTCATGCTTTATATGCACTTTACTTATGGCAGAAAATGTGGTAAAATGTCAGTATACGCTATCAAAGGAGTTTTCTTATGAAACATACTATATCTATCCTCGTGGAAAACCACGCAGGTGTCCTGTCCAGAATTTCAGGACTTTTCTCCCGCCGCGGCTTCAATATCGACAGCCTTGCTGTGGGCGAAACGGACGACCCGAAGATTTCCCGTATCACAATCGTTGCCGACGGCGACGAGCATACCGTTGAACAGCTTGAAAAACAGCTCAACAAGCTCATCGACACCCTCAAGGTAAAGGCTCTCGCTCCCGAGGAGCTTCTCTCACGTGAGCTTCAGCTCATCAAGATTGACGCTACCCCTCAGCAGAGAAGCGAAATCCTTACTATCTGCGAGATTATGGGTGCGAAGATTGCTGACATTTCAGCAACAACCCTTACTCTTGAAATTTCCGACACAACCCAGCACCTCGACCGTTTCCAGGAGCTTATCAAGCCTTACGGAATAAAGGAAATCGTCCGCACAGGTGTTATCGCTATCCAGAAGGGCGCGGAAACCATAAAAAAATAATTTGTTATTTAAACGTGCTGCGTTGCTTAACGCATTGCTGCGTTTTGATAAAGTATAGAAATCCAATTAATATAAAACGGAGGTTTTTAAAATGGCAAAAATTTATTATCAGCAGGACTGCGATCTCGGCAGACTTGACGGCAAGACCGTTGCAATCATCGGCTATGGCTCTCAGGGTCACGCTCACGCTCTCAACCTTAAGGACAGCGGCGTAAACGTTGTTGTTGGTCTTTACGAAGGCTCCAAGTCCGCTGCAAAGGCAGAGGCTCAGGGTCTTAAGGTTCTTTCCGTTGCTGAAGCTGCTAAGGCTGCTGACGTAATTATGATCCTTATTCCTGACGAAAAGCAGGCTAAGCTTTACAAGGAAGCTATCGAGCCTAACCTTACAGAAGGCAAGACACTTGCTTTCGCTCACGGCTTCAACATTCACTTCGGCTGTATCGTTCCACCTAAGAACGTTAACGTAATCATGATCGCTCCTAAGGGCCCAGGCCACACAGTAAGAAGCGAATATCAGGCTGGTAAGGGTGTTCCTTGTCTTATCGCTGTTGAACAGGACGCTACAGGTGATGCTACAGATATCGGTCTTGCTTACGCACTCGGTATCGGCGGCGCAAGAGCAGGCGTACTCGAAACAACATTCAGAACAGAAACAGAAACTGACCTCTTCGGTGAACAGGCTGTTCTCTGCGGCGGTGTCTGCGCACTTATGCAGGCTGGCTTCGAAACACTCGTTGAAGCTGGTTACGACCCAAGAAACGCTTACTTTGAATGTATCCACGAAATGAAGCTCATCGTTGACCTCATCTACCAGAGCGGTTTCGCAGGTATGAGATACTCCATCTCCAACACTGCTGAATACGGCGACTACATCACAGGTCCTAAGATTATCACTGAGGAAACTAAGAAGGCTATGAAGAAGGTTCTTTCCGACATTCAGGACGGTACTTTCGCTAAGGACTTCCTCCTCGATATGTCCGATGCAGGCTCTCAGGTTCACTTCAAGGCTATGAGAAAGCTCGCTGCTGAACACCCTGCAGAAGTTGTAGGCGAAGACATCAGAAAGCTCTACAGCTGGAGCGACGAGGACAAGCTCATCAACAACTAAGTTTGTTACATATCCGCCCACGGTATAAAACGTGGGCGGTTTTTTTATGCAAAAGAAAAGACCACGGAAATTCCGTGGTCTTATTTGTTTTATATAGCCTTGCAGTGGAGCTCGTAGAGATTTTCTCCGATCTCAACAACGTCAAGGGCACTTCCGTCGGGAGCGGTTGCGTTGATTTTGCCGCGTCCCTCGTAATTGGCATCAAGCTGTGCGATAACAGCCCTGCCGCCGTTTGTGCCGATACCCAGTTCCATTGAAGCAGCTGTGTAAAGCTTCATTGTACCGCTGTTGATAGTGATGTCGCCCTTACCTGTTCTGTCACCGACGCCTGTTACGTCGTTGCCCTCGCAGCGGATTATGTACTCACCGCTGTTCAGCGTAACATCAACGTCACCGCCCACAGCACCGATTGCCGAAGCTTCCTTGGCATTTACGGTTGTTGTGAATTTTGCGTTGTCAAGGTAAACAGTACCGTTTCCGCCGTCAAGTGTACCGATTGCACAGCATCTGTTGCCTGAGCATGTGACGTTGATGTCGGTCACAGCTGTAATCTTTGCCGTACCGTTCATTGAGCCAATGCCTACAACACTTCTGCCCGCATTTTCCATGTAGATATCGCCGCCGCTGATATCAATATCAGCAGCCCCCGAAACAGAGCCGACAGCAACAATGTTTATTCCCCTGAGTTCTGTAGTCACCTTGCCCGAAACAATTTCAATCTTGGAATTTTCAGTTCCGACGCTGCCGCCAATACCAACGATATTGCTTGTTTCAACATAAATATCAAGCTGTCCCGTATGCTCAAGACGAATTTTACCGTAATTCTGAAAGTAATTGCCGCCAAGAACTGTACCATCATCACTGCTGACTTCAATGCGCAGTTTACCGTCACCCTTTGTAGTAAATGAACTTGTTTCAGGAACTCTTATTCCTTCATAACTGAATGTATTCTGTCCTGTGATATCAAGCACCACATCACAATTCTTTCCAAGAGTGAGAACAGGTCCTTCCAGACCAAAAACATTAACGCTTTCAATGTGGATTGTTCCCTTGTAGCCGTCCTCACAGCTGATACGCATATTTACGTGACGGTCTGATATGCCTCTGAAATAAGCCTCAGCAGAAGCAACAGTAATATCAGTATAACCCTGCACTGCAAGGTTTTCAAGGTCATGTACAGCTTCATCTTCTACAACATAAACCTTTTTGCTGTAGCTTGCGTTCTTCAGGTTGATGTCAAGCAGCTCGTTCTTCTTATCGGGAGCAATGTCCGCAAGCAGCACAGGACTCGGTCTGCCTGTGTAGTAGCCCTGAACGTAATCAATTCCCAGTGTAATAACCGTTTCCAGCTCATCCTTGGTTTCAATACCTTCGGTAAGCGTACTGATACCGTGACGCTTTGCAAAGTTAATCATATTTGCCACAAGATGACGCTTCTGAGAATCCGTGTCAATCGCTGTTATAATAGATCGGTCGATTTTGATAATATCAGGCTGAATGGAAAGAAGCGTGGACTCATTTGCATAACCTGAGCCATAATCATCAATTGCAAAAAGTGCGTGTCTGCTGCTGTAGCGTTTTCTCATCAACTCAACGCTTTCAGCGGTAATCTGACTTCCCTCTGTAATCTCGATTATCAACTTCTCAAAAACATGTCCGTCTTTTTCATAGAGCTCATTGTATTCCTCATCACTGACAAAGCAGTTCGGAATTGTATTGATAAACAGACGCTTGCCATTGAACTTTTCAAGATTATCCGAAAGGTATCCGAACAGATTTTTCAGTGTAAGCTGTTCAATCTTATCAAGCATATTCTGTTCCTTGGCAATGTTGATTGTTTCAACAGGAGTAAGTCTTATGCTGTTGATTTCACGCGGACGCATAAGTGCTTCATAGCCGAAAATCTCACCTGTTTTTGCGTCAACAACAGGCTGAAAATGATAGTCAATTTTATTTTCCGAAGTAACAATATTGAATACCTGGATTTTCTCAAAGTCATGAGCACGCATCGCATATTTTGCAGAATCAAATGCAACAGGATGTGCAGCACCTGAGGTTTTCGCCTCAAAAGCAGCGTATTCAGCGGAAGCAATCATATCCCCTGCATCGGAATCACGGTCATTAAACAGCGCAAAGCCACAGTAAACGTGAATATATTCGCTGTTATCCATTGCTCCGAGAGTATCTGTAAGACTGTTATACAGCTTGTACGCATACTTCTGACAGCCTTCATCGTATGTATCCGTAAGAAGCAGGCAGAATTCGTTTGTTGAGGTTCTTCCCGCAAAAGCATTATGAGGATTTTCAAAACGCTTTATCTGTGCAGCAGTCTTTGTAATAACCTTATCCGCAGCAGTTGTACCCTTAAAGGAAGAAACCTTGTCGACGCCGCTGATTGTTATACTGATAAGACCGATTGTACCTCTGTTATTTTCCGTCACAGAACGCACCTTTGCAATAAACGCATCACGGCAGAGAATACCTGTTTCACTGTCATAATATTTCAGACTCTTTATAATATTGCGGCAGGAAACGTACTCCGAAACATCAGAAATCATTGTGAACTCATAATATTCGTTTTCAAACGTAGAAACACGCACCCAGCTTTCGGGACGTGCCGTCATATAGATATCGGAGCCGGCGTCAGACGGACTCGCAATAAGCTCAGTCATAATCTTTTTGTATTCAACATCATCAACTATTTCGCTTGCAACATCTATACCTGTAATCTGAGAAAATTTTGCTGAAATATATGCAACCTCATCAGTCTTGTTATATTTCACTTCAGCATAACCCGAAAATCGATTGACAATTTCCTCAATGCTTCTGAATTTGTTTTCAAACACGATAAAGACATTTCTTATCAGTAATACCATGCCGATTGTCAGAAGCACTGCAACCGTAATTGCCACACTTTCAAAGCTCTCAAGAAAAGCGGCAATCAGCGTTACTGCAAACATCAGACCTATGCCCGAAAAGGATAATATTTTCAAGGTTTTTATACGCTTGTTTTCGTCTTTCATAATACACCTCAGATTTATTATTTATCACTTTACTGTAATAATGCAATCCATAAATTATCAGTATAAGTATACAATATTCCCTTAAAAATATCAACATCAATTTGTAGTTTTTGTCAATTTGCACAACATAATTCGCAATATAAACAAAATGCACACCTGCTTTTTTGCAGATGTGCATTAAAAATCAGTCAAGCGGATAATTTTTCAGATCCGGAAGTTCTTCAAGAGTAAGGGTTCTGTCACTCTGATAAGCCTTGTCAAGAGTTTCCATAGAGGTATACTCATCATTGAGAAGTCCCTGCTTGAGTGTAAATGGATCGCTCCACGTTCCCCAGTAAAGCCAACGGCTGTTTGTTTCCATAACCTTGTCGGGATCCATTACACAGCCGTTTTCAGAAAGCGCTACAAGCTTGTTTTCACCTGAAATTTCAGCAAGCTCCGCAAAGCTTCCGCTGAAGCTTGAATCAACAAGCTTATCAGCATAGATATCAGTAGAAATGATATCTACGGTTTCGTCACCGGGATACCAGCCTGCATCCTGTGCATTCCACACCCAGATAAGATTTGTAAGACCGTGTTCGTTTGTCATTTTATCATACATTGTATTCCACAGCTTTATGTAGCTTTCAGGTTCACAATTGCCCCACCAGAACCAGCCGCCTGATGCCTCGTGAAGAGGTCTCCACAGAACAGGTACACCTGCGTCGCGGAGTCTTGCAAGCTGTTCGGAAACAAGGTCGATATCCTGCATAAGAAGCTCGTAACCACGCTCGTCCTCGCCGTTCATAATCTTGTCAAGGTCAAGCTTTGAGCCCTCCTTGTAAAAAGAAGAATACCACGGATTTTCCTCATCATTTACCTGATATTCAACAGGTGAACGCCAGTGCCAGCAAAGTGTCACGATACCGCCGCCGTTGTTGTAAAAATCATATGCGTACTGGACTGTAACATCCTCGCTTCCGTAAGCTAATGAGCCTGAGCAGTAGCTCATCATATCCATACCAAGAACGGCAAAATGTCCGCCTGTCTGCTTGTAGATACGCTTGAATTCAGTTGAAACACGGCCTTCGTCAGCGTACTGACCTGTAAGGCTGTACTTGCCGTAAATATCACAAAGGAACTTGTACAGACGCTGTGTATGGTCATCAGCATTCGGATTGGAAAGTGGTGCTGTAACCGTATATGTATCAGCAGTAACTGAAGTATTTGCGGTAAGCTTCAGGCAATCGTAATCTGTATAGCCCCAGGAAGGAACAATCGCAATTTTATGTTCACCTGCTGTCAGGTATACGTTTTTCATATAACTATCGCCGAAAACACCGTTGTTGGTGCAGGCAATTTTTCCGATTTCTTCGCCGTCAAGGTGAATATTATTTTCACGCTTTGCATCGTCGCCCGATTTACAGATGAAGTTCAGGTCATAGAAACCTGTATATTCAGCATTTACCGTGAAAATAAGACTGTCCTTGCCTCCGTGATTTACACCGTTTACGGCTGCTCCGCCTGATGCGCCGTCAATTTCAAATGCAGCTGCCGAGCCTACCATTTCAGCAGCTTCAGCTTCGTACACAGCCTCATAATCTGCGGGCACTTCACTTGCTGTAAGGGGGTAATCCGAAAGGTCAACCGTACCGAAATCCGTCTTGATTTCATCGTAAATAATTTTCAGCGGTTCATACTTTGGAGCAGTAGTTGTCTGTTCTGTTGCCGCCTCGGTTGTTTCAGCAGTTGCACCATCTTTTTCCGCACAGCCTGCAAAAGCAGACAGCGTCAGCGAAAGTGCCGCCGCAAGCGCTATGATTTTCTTAAATTTATACATTTTTATCATACACCTTTCAATTTAACTATGGAAAAATTATACGATATTGTTACACCTTTTTCAACAAATTATTGTAGCAATATTTTTGCCGTTTTAAGTACAAAACGTTTAAGCACAAAAAAGGGATGGGAAAATTTATCTCAAAAACATTGATTTCACTTTCCCATTCCTAATTACACGTTTTACTGATGTACATTTGTATAGATGGTGTTTTTCTGCGGAGTTATCCCGCTTTTTTCGAAAAGCCGGGTTGTTGTAACAAACTCGTAACCCTCCTCAAGAAGCTTAGGGATAAGCATCTTAACCGCCTCAACAGTGCGGAAGTTGCCTGTCATATCGTGGAGAAGGATAACCATTCCGTCACAAACCTGCTCCATAATTCTTCTGTAACGCTCCTCGGCTGAAACCTCGTCGTTGTAGTCCTCGGCGCCGTTGCCGCAGATGAAGGTCAGGTCGATTGTGTCATACATAAGCTGATTGAAGGCGATATACGGCGGACGGAAAAACTTCGGGCGTCTGCCCACAGCCGCCTCGATTTTATCGGATGTGTAGCCTATTTCCTCCAGCATCTGCTCCGCAGTAAATTCGGTCATAGCCGAATGTGTGCGGGAATGATTTTCGATTTCACAGCCCAGCTTCACAGCCCTCTGCATAGCCTTTTCCGTTTCGGAATTGATATTGTTGCCCACAACATAAAAGCTTGCGGTTATTCCGTACTGCTCAATCAGGTCGAGTATTTCCATAGTTGTTGTAAGGTTTGGTCCGTCATCAAATGTCAGTGCCACAAGCTTTTTGCTGTTCATAGTAATTGCTCCTTTATTTTTTAAGTACGAACTTCTTCACGCCGTCGTCTGTCTTTACACGTACCGCAACGCTTTTTGCGTTTTCGTAGTCAACAGGCGCAAATGTGATAGTGAAGCCTGCATCGGTTGTTGTAACATCATTTTCATAAGCTGAAACAAAAACCTCCATAGCCGCACTGTCGGCGTTGTCAATGAGAGGGATTTCCTTGCCGTTGACGATAAGCTTTACCTTGCTTTCTTCGAGTGTGAAATTCTCGTAATCGTCAATACCCATCATATCTTCAGCGGTATCCCTTGCATTTTCCCATGATTCCATTATACCATTTCCGCCCTCATTTGTAAAGGAAAAGCTTACCTTTGTGCCGTAATCGGAAGCGATAAGCTCGTCAAGTGTGCAGGCTGTTCCGTCCATTTCAAACTTCTTGCCGATAGATACTTCCGTTGCTCCGTCGTCTGTAAATTCAGGCTTGAACAGGATTCTCAGATTAGCAGGTATAACTCTTTCCTTTTCTTCATTTGAACAGCGTATTTCGTTGATGTAAAGCATAAGATTTGTGTTTTCAGCAACTGCTGTATAAACCCATGCGTTGTATGTCTTTACTCTGAAAAGGAAACTCTTGTTTCCGTTTTCGTCAACGATTGCGTCGCTTTCGTAGGTGTCAGTGCCGTAATTTTCAAGGTCAGTAACCTGCTCTCCGAGAGAGTACAGTGTAACGCTCATCTTATCCACGTCAAGCTCAGGATTCTTCACCTTTGCTTCAAGAAGCACGTAACTTTCCTCTTCGTCGCCCATAAACGCCTTTGCGGTGAACTCGAAATTCTTGCTTGTAACAGAAGCGTCGAGAGGCTGATAATCGCCCTGCTCAAGCTTTGTAGCGGAGATGCTGTCGTTGTAGTTCTTGCGGAGAAAACCGCCGAAATCCAGTATGCCCGTAGCTGCCGCTGTCACAACGCTGAGGGATACCACTACAGCCGCAGCGATGATGTATGATGTAACCTTCTTTATTCTTCTTACTTCTCTTGTAGTCATTTTTTCTTCCTCCTGTATGCGTTCATATAAATTCTCTTTCCAGCTTTCAGGAGTCTTTATTTCCGAAAAAACGTTATTCAATTTTTTCATAGCAATTCCTCCCGATTAAGTGTTTTTTCATCCTCCGTCAGCATTATTTTCAGCAAATCACGTCCCCGCTTGAGCCTGCTTTTTACAGTACCCTCGCGGCTGTCGGTGATTTTCGCCACCTCCGTTACCGAGTACCCCATATAATAATGCAGGTAAATCGCCTCACGGTAGATTGACGGCATTTTCATAATCTGCTCCATAAGCTGACGGTCGTGTTCATCTTCATAGAATGAGCTTACCGCTTCAAGCGGCTCGGTTTTGTGACGTATACGGAAGCGGCAGGCGTTCTTGCACTCATTGACCGTAACCGTTATAAGCCAGGCTTTCAGATGTTCAGGCTCTTTCAGAAGCATTGCCATATTCCTGTACAATTTCAGGAACACGTTCTGGTAACAGTCCTCGGCGTCCTGCCTGTTTCCGAGGCGAACCAGGCACAGACCCGTTACCATATCCGAATAATCCTCAACAGCCTTGTCGAAAAGCTGCTTTTCCATTTCCGTCACAAAATCACCTTCTTTCTTACCCATCTATAAGCAATACACCGCGCAACAGGAAAAGGTTGCATAAGAAGAAAAAATTTTTTTCAGAAATATTTTACCATATATTACATTTTGGTGCAACGGTTACAGAAATATTTCATTTAAAGGGATAAAATTACAGTTTGGTACAATAGGATTACAATGCGGTTAATTCTATTGCAATCGCTTTAACACGATGCTATACTTGCCTTATCAACTGAAAGGGGTACAGCCTATGAAAAAGAAAATCATCACCGCTCTGGCACTTGCCGCAGTAATGCTTACGGGGTGTGCGGAAAAGAACGAAAGCACTGCCGAGGAAACGACCACTACTGCAACTTCGGCTATTACCACAGCTCCGTCGGTTACTACCGAAGAAATAACCGAAGAAACCAAAGCCGAAACAGAAACTCCCGAGGAAGAACCGTTCAGTCTTGAAAGCTGCTCAATAAATGAAAAAAAGCAGATTGTCAGCAAGCTTATCGAAATGAAGGACGGCGGCGGAAGATACATCTTCAATCAGAATGCCAGTGCCGCAAATTTTACTGTTGTTTCTCCCGATGAATTCTATGTAAACGCTGTATTTGAATATCCCCTTTACCGTGAGCCTACAACGCTTCTCGCAACCAATGGCAACGGGGACGATTCCTTCCAATCGTCCGTTGACGCTGCCGAAAGGGGCAGATATGCAAAAGCCTTCTGCAATTACGACAGCCTTAAGGAAGGCGGAATAACCGTAAAAATAAAGGTTGACGAAAATCTTGACCCTGAAATCGTCAGCTTGACACAGGAATATACCCTTGAAAATCTTACCCTCAACGGTTTTGTATGCTTCAACAAGGACAACACCACTACCGTTATCGTTGACCCTGCATATATGTATGGTATTCCCGTGCCGACATACCTTAAGGAATACAATCATAACATAAACGGCGTCAATGCGCTTATGGACAGCATTTCTTTTTCAAGCGACAACATCAAATATTACACCGCTGAAAAATATCCCGATTATGTATACGCAAGTATGACCGTTAACAGCCTTACCGTATCCTATGACAGCCTCGGCAACAATTACTCGACCGCAACCGGAGTTGAGATGCTGGACGTGCTGTACGAAAACGGCGCAGAAGCAATCAGCAGCTCTGAGCTTCTGAAAAAATTTGACGAAAAGAATGACGGCTCAGCGGCGGTTTACAACACCCTTACAGCTAACCTTGACATCTTTATGGGCGAGGACATTGTTGGCGTAAATCTTATTGACCTTGATTTTGACGGAACTCCTGAAGTACTTGTTACAAAAACAGTTCAGGATGAGATAGATGACGGTATCGATGAATTTGCTGATGTCGATATTTATACCGTAAACGGCGGCAAGCTAAACTATATTGACACTCTTTATAATCACAAACGTCTTGTTTATCAAAACGGCAATGTTATTGGAATAAAAACCACTGACAAGCTTGAAAAGAAGTGGTACACAATGTCCCGAAAGAATATTGAAACGGGCGAATTTCAGGATGTTGACTATCTTTTCACCCTTAAAGACGGAAAAATTGATTACACCGAGGTGTTCAGGAGTGAAGCAGTTTACAAATCGGAAAGCGATGGTATATCGGGCTACGATTATTATTTCTACGGTGAAAAGCTTGAAATAAACTCCTACGAGGGACCGCATCTTTATGAAGGTGATGAGCCCTGGATTTATCACGAATGGAATGGTATTGAAGCAGCATTCGGTATGAAAGAGTTATGGGGCTTTATCCGTGCAGAATACTGTGACGATATAGGACCTTCCTTCAATCTTTACAGCGACTGGCTTGTAAAATATGATGAATATGAAACCTGTGAAAAAACAATTCTCAACGAACGCACAATGGAGTATAAGCTTGCTTATCTCGTTGACGCATTCTACTACGGCTACTACGACGAGGAAGAACAAAGCTACAACTACTGGTTCCTCGGTGACTACGCAAAGCCTGTAATCTACCTTTACCCCGAGGAAGAAACCGAAGTTTCCGTCAAGGTTGAGCTTGAGGGCGGCGGACTTACCTGCACATACCCCGACTACCGTGACGGCTGGAATGTTACCGCTTACCCTGACGGCACGATTATTGACAATACTGACGGAAACGAATATTACTGTCTGTACTGGGAAGGTGTGGGCAAAGCTGACTGGGATATGTCCAAGGGCTTCGTTGTAAAGCGTGAGGACACGGCTGATTTTCTCCGTGAAAAGCTTGCAGAAATGGGACTTACCCCACGTGAAAGCAACGAGTTCATCATTTACTGGCTGCCGCTTATGCAGGAAAACGAGTGCAACCTGATTACCTTCCAGACCGAACAGTACGAAAAAAATGCTGTGCTGGACATTGACCCTGTTCCTGACAGGCTGCTGCGTATTTTTATGGTTTATGAGGAATGCGACCCCGATACAGAAATTGCACCGCAGGAATTTGAGTCATTTGAGAGAAACGGCTTCACCGTTGTTGAGTGGGGCGGAAGTGAAATTGAATAAAACAAAAAATCCGTGGACGCAAATCCACGGATTTTCTTATTCAACTATTCTTATAGTACCCGACATCAGTGCCTTTTCCTCGCCGTTGTCATAACGAACAAGCAGTCTGCATATCTCATCAATGCCGATACATTCAGCCTGAGTAACCTCATCGTTATGCGTAATTTCAATACGCTTGCCGATAATGTTTGAACGGTTTCTGTATTCTTCAATAAAGCTTTTGTCACGGATTTTATCAAGATGTACTTCGAGGCTGTTAAGGATTTCCGCCGCAAGCAGACTCTTTGAAAACTTCTCTCCTGTTTCCATATAAAGAGAGGTTGCAATATCTGAAATTGCCTTCGGGAAATTTGTATTATGCACGTTCAGACCGACACCTACAACAGCATAGTCAAGACCGCCCTGTTCCACATTTACGGCAGCTTCAGTAAGAATACCACAAAGCTTTTTGTTTCCCACATAAATATCATTGACCCATTTTATCTTGCAGTCAAGTCCTGTAACCTTTTCTATCGCTTCCGCTACCGCAACAGCCGCACATGATGTAATCAGCAGTGAATGTTCTACCGAAAGCTTCGGACGAAGAATTACGCTCATATAAATCCCCAGACCAACGGGTGAATGAAAGCTTCGTCCCATTCTTCCCTTTCCTTGAGTCTGAACTTCAGAGATAACGGTTTTACCATGTTCGGCATTGAGCTGTGCAAGGCTTTTTGCAAAATTATTTGTTGAGTCTATTGTTTTGAATACATCAATTTTTCTTCCTATTTCTCTCGTTGTAAGGTGCTGGAACACAGACTGCTCACTGAGAAAGTCGTTATCCTCAGTAAGACAATAGCCCTTATTTGTAGCGGCAAGTATTGTATACCCCTCACTTCTGAGCTGCTTTACAGCCTTCCATACTGCACTTCTTGTCATTCCCACACTTTCGGCAATATCGTTTCCTGAAACGCTTTTTCCCTTATTCTCCTCAAGAACAGCAAGAACTTTGTTTTTCAACGCCATTGTATCACCTCCATATCCCGATTTTATAGGGTAAAGTGCACTTTAACTATATATAAATATAGCATACTTTTATAATTAAGTCAATCACCTTTTTTCATCTTTATCATAAACTATAGTAAAGATTTTCAGGAAAGCTGTGTTGCTGTTTATGATAAAAATTCTACTGCTTGTTGCGGCAGTAAGCACTGACTGCTTCACCTCATCAATAGGTATAGGGGGTGCGGGTATCAAAATTCCGTTCCGTTCAGCATTGATAATAAGCGGCGTCGGAACATTGTTTCTGGGGCTTTCGGTAGGCTTTGCGGAAATGCTAAGTGCAGTAATCCCTCAGACGCTTTGCGGGGTCATTTACTCAATAACTCTCATTGCTCTCGGAATTTTCAATCTGCTGAAAAACTACATAGGAAAATTCCTGAAGAAAAAGGAAAACAAAGCCGTTGCAATATTTTTTGACGGTACAGCCGCTGACAAAGACAACTCCAAAAGCATCTCCACTAAAGAAGCGGCAGCACTGGCAATTGCACTTTCTGCCGATTCGCTGGTTACAGGTATAAGTGCGGGGCTGAGTGATATGAATGTACCGCTGCTTTGCGTATGCACTTTCATTGCAGGTATTGCTGCCGTATCGATCGGATGGCAATTAGGAAGAAAAATTGTTTCCTCATTCCGCATTGACCTTGACTGGCTTTGCGGTGCAATACTGATTATTCTCGGTGTCATAAAATGATTATCTGATAAAAAGCTGTCCGCAGGGTTAATCCCCACGGACAGCTTTTATTATTCTTCTTTAAGCTTTGCTTCCTGTTCAGCCTGAATGTCCGCATATGCCGAAAGCATAGGGTACGGTGCATTTTCGACCTTCTTGATTTTTCTGTTGATATAGTTGCAGGTAATTCGTACAACAATCGGTGAGAGAAGCAATACACCGATAAGGTTTGGAATTGCCATAAGACCATTGAGTGTATCAGCAATATCCCACGCAAGACTGAGATCGAGAGTACAGCCGATTATGATAAACGGAATGAATATGATTTTATAAACTGTAACAGCCTTTCCTCCGAAAAGATATTCCAGTGCCTTTGTGCCGTAGAACGACCAGCCGAGAACTGTTGAAAACGCAAACAACAGAATTGCAACAGCAAGTATCATTCCCGTCGCCTTGCCGAATCTCAGACTGAAAGCATATGTAACAAGCGGCACACCGTTCACAGGCTCGATTTTTACCGAAGTTATAACAGGATTTCCGTTTTCGTCAACCATAAGTGTTCCGTCAGTATTCTTTCCCTGAACACCTTGAATTGTCATAACATTTACAAAGACAAAATCATCATCACCCTTTGCCTGATCGGGATTGAGAAGCCTGATTGTAAGCTCCTGACCGTAAATTGTCTTTGCGTTTTGTTCATAATATGTACCAACAGCCGCATTTTTCGGAGCAACCTTATACACCGCCGTATAATTCATATCCATAAGCTTTTCTTCGCCGTCTGCATAATTCTCATCTGCTTCAGGAACAATAAAGTATTGTGCTTCTGTAGAAACATTGTTAATGACTGTATCAAAGCTCTGTGTATCGGCAGGACTTGAAAGAATTACAAAAGCAGTAAGTGTGCAAACGATAATGGTATCGAAGAAAACCTCGAAAATACCCCACATCCCCTGAATAACAGGTTCCTTTACATCAGAGGAAGAATGAACGATAACCGATGAACCCAGACCTGATTCATTTGAAAAAATACCGCGTTTGAAGCCCATTGTTGCCGCACGCATTATAATATAGCCGCCTACTCCGCCTGCAACAGCATCAAAACGGAATGCACTGCTGAAAATACTGGAGAAAACATATGGAATCTGCTTGTAGTTGGAAACGAAAATGATCAGACAGCCGATTATGTAGAACAAAGCCATAAACGGCACAAGTTTTTCGGTAACGCTTGCGATACGCTTGATACCTCCGATTATAATAAGTCCTGCAATTACTGCAAGCACAATACCTGTAACAAGTGCAGGAATGTTGAAATTTGCAGACATTGCACTGGAAATGGAATTGACCTGTGTCATATTTCCAATGCCAAATGATGCAAGCACACAGAAGATAGAAAACAGCACAGAAAGAGGCTTTGCAATTTTTCCGATACCCTTCTTGTTTTTAAGACCTTCCTCAATATAGTACATAGGACCGCCTGCCCATTCTCCGATTGAGTTCTTTTTTCTGAAGTAAATACCAAGCACCTTTTCAGAAAAGTTTGTCATCATTCCGAAGAATGCGGAAACCCACATCCAGAATACAGCACCGGGTCCGCCGATTACAATTGCTGTCGCAACACCTGCAATATTGCCCGTTCCGATTGTTGCAGCAAGCGCAGTGGCAAGAGCCTGAAACTGGGAAATAGCTGTTTTCTCATTTGTTTTGGTTACGGATTTCTTCTTAAAAATAGCAAGAAAAGTTGACCCAAACCAGTATTTGATTTTCGTAATCTGAAAAAAGCCCGTTCTGATTGTCATGAAAATCCCCGTCGATATAATCAGAATAAGCATTGGAATGCCCCATACAAATCCGTTTACCGCATCATTTATTGACTCTACCGTGTTTATGATTTTATCCATCAATGTGACCACGCATCGCAGCGTGTCCTCCTCCCGATTTTAAATTGCAGAATATACATTGATAATTGTATCACAATCTTTTCGGAAAATAATGTATTTTTTTTAAATATGTTATAATAAAACAATAAATGGATTTTTTATGCAAAAAGCACGGAATAAAAATCCGTGCTTTTTGTATTAAATATGTGCTTTTATTATACAGCAAATCTGATTTGAAAGCCGTTCAGCTTCAGCGGCATCCTCCTCAAAGCCTTCATAAATGTTATGACGAACCTTTGTCACAATTTCTCCTGCTTTTGCAGAAAGCTCTGTCATTCCGAGATTAGCGGTAACACCCTTCAGCTTATGCGCTGCCGACAGCAGCTTTTCATAATCCTTCTCGGCAATTGCCTCGTGAATAGGGGTAATTCTGTCCTCGTCGGGAAATCTCGCAAGAAATTTGACATAAATCTCCGAGTTGTTCATAAAACGGGAAATTGTTCCGTCAACGTCAACTCCGATTTCCCTGAGCGCATTTAAAAGATTGTTCTGAGTCGTATTTGCGGTATTCATAGTAATGCACGCTCCTTATAAAGATGTTGACAGTTTACAAACTGTTAATTTATATTATACTTAGCCTGACACTTTTTGTCAAGGCACTATGACAATTTAATGTATTACAGAATCAAAACATCGTAAACATTATACCTAAAAAACTACAATTTTGCAGATTGAGTATGTTTAAAATGCACAAAAAAATCCATCAAAACTGTCTGTTAATGATATTGAAATAAAAATAAAAGTGTTGTATAATAATAATGTTAATGATGCGGATTTATTAAAATCTGACGATTTTTATATTGAAAGGGTGTACACAATGAAAGTAATGGTCTGCGACGATTCTATGTTTGTACGCAAGAAGATGAAGGACGCTGTTGCTGCAGCAGGTGCTACCGAAATTATCGAAGCAGCTGACGGTCAGCAGGCGATTGATAAGTATAAGGCTGAAAAGCCCGACCTCGTTTTTATGGACATTATTATGCCTGTAAAGAGCGGCGTTGAAGCTCTTACTGAAATCAAGGCTTTTGACAACAGTGCAAAGGTTGTTATGGCGTCTTCCGTAGGTACTCAGGAAAACCTCAAGGAAGCTATTATGGCAGGTGCTTACGACTTCCTCCAGAAGCCTATTGCCAATGAGGATGTTGCCAAGATTATTTCCAAGGCTTCAAAATAACTTAGGAGGGCTGATTTAATGTTTACACAATTTTTCGGTAATTACCTGCTTCATAAGCAGCTTGTTTCTTCGGAACATCTTTCCGAGGTTCTCCAGTCTATGAAAACAACCCGTCTTAAGCTTGGTGTTCTTGCTATCAATGCAGGTCTTATGACCGCTGCACAGGTTGAAAAGGCTCACCTTGAACAGCAGAGAGTTGACAAGCGTATCGGTGAGGTTATGGTTGATATGGGCTTCCTGACAAAGGATCAGGTTGAAGCTCTCTTCCAGACACAGCCGGCAGGACATCTTCTTCTCGGTCAGGCTCTCGTCGACAACGGCTATATGACAAACAGCCAGTTTGAAGAAGCTCTTAACTCCTACAAGCAGGAAAACAGCATTTCCGAAAATGATTTCAATGACGGAAGTGATGAAGCTGCTGCAAGGCTTGTAAAGCATTTCTATAATTTCAGCGGCGGCACAAATTCTGCTTATATGACAAGCTACATATCTCTTCTTTTCAAAAACCTTATCCGTTTTATCGGCGATGACTTTACACCAATGGATGCTAAGACTGTTACAGGTGAGGTTGCTAACTGCGTAGTACAGAGAATTTCCGGAGGTATGAATGCAATTACAATTATTGACGCTGACAACGCTGCCATGATTGAATTTGCTTCACGTTTTGCTAAGGAAGAGCTTACAGAAGCTGATGAATACACACAGGCTTGCGTAAGTGAATTCATAAATCTCCACAACGGACTGTTTGCTGTCAATATGTCCAATGACAACGGCATTGAACTTAAGCTTGAACCGCAGTGCTATGTTGATAATATGGATATCAGCGAACTGAAGAACGCGTGCATTATTCCTGTATGCTTCTCATTCGGCACAGTTGATTTCATTATTTCTCTTTAATAAAAAATTGACCTGAGAGTTTAATTCTCTCAGGTCTTTTTATTTGCACAAATCCTTGATAACCTCGCCGGCAAGTATAAGCCCGGCAACCGACGGAACAAACGCTACACTGCCTGGAACAACTTTTTTTGCGCAATCCTCATCGGAAGGAAGCGGAGTCATAGGCGGTTCCTGTGAATAGACAACCTTCAGCTTCTTAATTCCGCGCTTACGAAGCTCATTGCGCATTACACGTGCAAGAGGACAAACCGAAGTTTTGTAAATATCAGCAACCTCAAATGCTGTTGCGTCAAGCTTGTTTCCTGCTCCCATTGAACAAATTATCGGCACATCTGCTTCGCGGCATTTCATCACCAATTCAAGCTTTGCGGTAACGGTATCAACGGCATCAATCACGTAATCGTACTTTGTAAAGTCAAACTCCGAGGAATTATCAGGCATAAAGAAACAACGATACGCATTGACCTCCGCTTCGGGATTTATCTGAGCAATACGCGCCTTCATCACGTCAACCTTATACTCCCCTACCTTGTCAAGTGTTGCGACAATCTGACGGTTTACGTTTGTCAGACTTACAGTATCATTATCGAAAAGGTCAAGCTTCCCGACGCCTGTGCGGGCAAGTGCCTCGACAGCGTGACCGCCTACTCCGCCTATGCCGAAAACTGCAACGTGTGCATTATTAAGCTTATTCATACCCTCCTTGCCAAGCAGCAGCTCAGAGCGTGAAAACTGATTCATATAAATTACCTCCATAGGTTAATGTGTTTATTATAACCGATTTTCTGCGGTTTGTAAATAGCAGCACACTTGACACATTATCTGTTACGGAGTAAAATATAATTACTACAATTTGCAAAGGAGCATAATTTTGGCAAGAATTTATCCGCTGTTTTCTTCAAGCAAGGGAAACAGTACTTATATAGGAACTAAATCCGAGGGTATCCTCATTGATGACGGCGTTTCTTTTGCACGTCTGAAAAAGGCGCTGGACGTCAACGGGCTTTCTGTTGACGCAATCAAGGCAATCTTCGTGACCCACGAACACAGCGACCACACAAAAGGGCTTGCGGTACTGACGAAGAAAATCAATGCACCTGTTTTTGCACAGGGGCTTACTCTTGAATATCTCCGCAAGAGCTGTCTTATCAACGGCGAAAGCTTTGAGATTGATGACGGCGAAGAAATCTGCGGTATGAGCGTGCGCTGCTTCGACACGCCCCACGACACCCGCCAGTCCTGCGGCTACAGAATTGAGCTGACCGACGGCAAAACCGCAGCGGTCTGCACTGATTTAGGACACGTCACCGATACCGTTGAGCAGACTCTTCTCGGCACGGACTGCGTGCTTCTCGAGGCAAACTACGACATTGAAATGCTCCGCAACGGCATCTACCCTTTCCACCTCAAGACACGTATTTTCAGCAACAACGGTCACCTCTCCAACGCTGACAGCGGTGCCTTTGCTGCAAGGCTTGTGAAAAGCGGTACGACACGTCTTATTCTGGGACATCTTTCCCAGGACAACAACACTCCCGAGCTTGCTGAAGCAACCGTGCAAAGATGCCTGAGCGGCTTCGTCCGCAACAGCGATTACACACTTTCTGTTGCACCTGTCGAAACAAGCGGCGGGTATATTACTTTCTAACGAAAACCCCAAAACATCGAAAGAGGAGGATACACGTTTCTGACGAAACGTGGTCATAATATGCTTAACGTAAATCTCATTACCGTAGGAAAACTGAAGGAAAGCTATCTGCGTGAGGCTTGTGCGGAATACGCAAAACGGCTTGGCGCTTTCTGCAAGCTGAATATTGTTGAGCTTAACGAAAGCCGTCTGAATGACAACCCTTCCGACAAGGAAATCGCAAACGCTCTTTCCGCTGAGGGAAAGAATATGCTCACTTATCTCAATGGCAAGGATTGCTTCAACATTGCAATGTGCATTGAGGGAAAACAGCTTTCCTCGGAAAAGCTGGCGGAGAAAATCTCCCGCATTTCCGTTGACGGAAAAAGCACTCTCAATGTTGTAATCGGAAGCTCCTGCGGAATTGCCGACGAGATAAAGTCAATGTGTCATTTCCGCCTGTCAATGTCCGAAATGACCTTCCCCCATCAGCTTGCGAGAGTGATGATTTTAGAGCAGATTTACCGCGCTTTTCAGATAAACAACGGCGGTAAATACCACAAATAACACAAAACACAGGCTTTGTGGCGTTTTTTTTCGTATTTTGTGAAGAAATTTCGTGTTAATCATTGACAAGTGTTGTTAAAAAAGTTATAATTAATTCAAATAAAGCATAACGTCGCTTTAGTTTTTTCTACGCAATTTTTTATTAATGAGGAGGATTTTGGTTATGGCTACAAAGAAGACTACCCCTGCTGAAAATACTGCTGTTGAAACAAAGGCTGTTGAAACAAAGGCTGTTGAAACAAAGGTTGCTGAAGAAGTAAAGACAGAGGCTCCTAAGGCTGCTGAAAAGAAGGCTCCCGCTAAGAAGGAAACTGCTAAGAAGCCTGCTGCTAAGAAGACTACAAAGGCTGCTGAAAAGAAAGCGCCTGCAAAGAAGGCTCCTGCCAAGAAGGAAGCCGCTCCAAAGAAGGAAGCTGCTAAAAAGGCTCCTAAGAAGAAGGGTCTTGCTTACGAGGACGTTGTTGAAGCTGCTAAGAAGAAGATGGCTGCTGCTGACCTCACAAGAATCAAGTATCCTATTGCAGCAAACATTGAACTGAACGGTGCTGTTAACGGTATTTTCTATATCTACGTTGATGAGGCTAACAACATTTCCGTTGAGCCTTACAAGTACAATGACTATGACGTTGAATTCCGTGCTGACGCTGACGCTTTTGTGGCTGTTATGAACGGCAAGAAGAACATTTATGATGCTCTCGCTGAAGGCCTTGTAAAGGTAAGCGGTAACGTTAAGAAAGCTATACTGCTTATAAACGCTGCACTCTAATTTACATAAAATAATTCAAGGTACCGACATAAGCTCGGTACCTTTTTTCGGAGTAACTATGATTTATTACAGACTTGTTGACGAAGCGGCTTCTGCTGTGACTATGCACGATATTGCACACGCTTTTCTCGGTGAGCTGCTGAAAAAAAATTACGGGATTGAGAATTACCGTATCGAAAAGGGTGAACACGGCAAGCCATTTCTCCCCGATTACCCGCAGATACACTTCAACCTGAGCCACTGCAAAGGATTGGTTGTGTGTGCTTTTTCCGAGGACGAAATCGGTGTTGACGCTGAGCTTATACGTCCCTACAACGGCAGGGCGGCAAAGCGTATTTTTGCGCCTGAGGAAATAGAGTACACAGAGCTGAGTGATTGTCCCTATGAAACTTTTTTCCTCATCTGGACACTGAAGGAAGCGCTTGGAAAAAATCTCGGTACGGGACTTCTCTCCTCTCTTTCGGAGGCGGTTTTCCGTCTTAACGGCGAACACCCGAAATGTGCGGCGTACCCCGAAAAATTCTTCGTGCAGAAAATTATAGATAAAAAATGGGTTGTCAGCCTTTGTGCCGACAACCCTTGTTTTATTAATAGAAACGTCTCTTGCTCTTGATAATAATGAGTGTAACAACTACTGCTACCGCAACTACTACAGTGATTACAACGATGAGCACGATAGGAATACCGCCGCTTTCCTTTTCAGCAGCAGGAGCAGCTGTTGTTGCAGCTGTCGTAGCCTCAGTTGTTGCTTCTGTAACAGCCTCAGTTGTTGTAGCTTCTGTTGTAGCCGCTGTTGTTGTGGTTGTAACCTCAGGAACATCAACGTTTGTGATTGTTACCTTTGTAACCTTTGCGCCAACCATTGTTGCACCGAAGCAAACGTTGTTTACGTCTGTAAAATCTTCAGCTCCGCCGTAGTCAGCGTAGAATTCAACAAGGTCTGCATAAGCAAACTTTGCAGATGTTTCATCAAATTCTATCGGAGAAATCTGAGCCCAGATCTGTGGTTCAACAACATAGTTCTGAAGAATGATCTCAACAGGGTGGTGACCGTTATCAGGCATCAGACCTTCTTCAGTTTCGTATTCGATAAGGATTTCTGTATCTTCTGTAATGTTGGCAATACCGAATTCATCGCCCGTGTATGTAATCGACTGTCCCCATGCAGGAGCCATTTTTGCTCTTACAACTGAAAGCTCAACGTCCTTGACTTCAGCGGAAACCGTAACAGCCATTACAACTGCTGCCATACAAGCTGTCAGGGCAGCCATAGCGATTTTAATAATCTTCTTCATCTTATTCTCCTCACTTTATCTGTTTATTTTACACATATATTTATCATATTTATTGTACTCTTTTTCAAAGGCGATGTCAACAGCATTTGAAATTTTCAACACTTGACACAAATTCAGCTGATTTGCAACAACCCTACTTTGTTAAATTGCCAACAAAGATAAACCGTTTACATTTATTTTGTTACGAATTTTTCAGTAACAATTGAACGATTGATAAATGAATATTTCCGCACGCTACGGCAATGCTATTTCTGAATAAATTCAAAGGAGAACATTTATGAACAGCCGTAAAATTATTCAGGAAATCGACAGCCGTTTAGAGCGTCTTGGCAATCATTACCACGATAAGAAGGACACGGGCGGCAACCCCTACGGAGAGATGCTTGCCGCTGAGTCCAAGCTGATCAATACCGCTCTTTCCAACGAGCTGAGAAGCCTTAAAGAGTTCATTGAAA
This sequence comes from uncultured Clostridia bacterium, assembly GCA_937891895.1. GTDB lineage: Bacteria > Bacillota > Clostridia > Oscillospirales > Ruminococcaceae > RGIG8773. The sequence goes on along the minus strand of CALATN010000129.1, from coordinate 13,267 downwards.
AGGGTTAAGAGTAAGGGGTGTGGAGAGTGGAGAGTGGAGTTGTTTACTGTACCACACTCTCTGTCAATGGTTAAGAGTAAGTGACCTGCTAACACAAAAAGGCGGATTGGACAACGCTTGCGTTTCCTTTCCGCCTCGAATTTATAACAATTAAAGTTTAATTCCTAACTCCCCACTCCACATTCCACACTATTCCTTATAGCCCCAGCCGTCAAGTCCTGCACGGCGCATTGCCCCGAAAATGCGGTCGGAGAAGCCCTTGTCAAGCTTGTCACGCTCGGCAAGAAACTGCTTCGTCGCCTCGCGGGAGGTGTGTCCGTCTGCGGGACATTTTGATTTCACTACCTGCAAATTGTTGCGGTTTGCGGCGCTGCGGATGTCCTTTTCGGGCGCAAGCACCAGCGGACGTATCATAGTGATATCCTTTCTTGAAAGGTAGCTTTTCGGCGAAAAACAACCAAGTCTGCCCTCGTTGAAAAGGTTCATAATAAATGTTTCGACCACGTCCTCGTAGTTGTGGCCGAGGGCGATTTTGTTGCAGCCCGCTTCCTTTGCCGCATCGTGAAGCGCACCTCGCCTCATTCTTGCACAAAGGCTGCAGGGGTTGCTTTCCTGACGCACATCGAAAACAATCTCGCCGATGTGTGTGCGGATAAGCTTATACTCGATACCCATTTCCCTGCACATTTCGTCCACGGCGGAGTAGTCCCCGTCCGTACCGCCGAAACGCGGGTCAAGGGTTATTGCAACGATGTCGTACTCGATACCGATAAAGCGTTTCAGCAAAAACAGTCCGCGGAGAAGCACAAGGCTGTCCTTGCCCCCCGAAACTCCCACGGCAATCCTGTCGCCGTCCTGTATAAGGTCGAACTCCTGAATTGCCTTACGCATATAGCCTAAAATCTTCTGCATAATTATCCTTCCGTTGCTACATAATTTCATAATTAAACACGTTTAACTTAATTAAACGTGTTTAAAATAACAATATCTGCGTTACTCCGAATTATTTCTGAAGTGTGCCGTGGGAAAGTGCTGTGAGGTAAGCGTTGATGAAGCCGTCAAGGTCGCCGTCCATAACAGCGCTGATGTTGCCGTTTTCGTGGCCTGTACGGTGGTCCTTGGCAAGTGTGTAAGGCATGAATACGTAGGAACGGATCTGTGCGCCCCATGCGATTTCCTTCTGCACGCCCTTGATATCCTCAATCTTTTCAAGGTGTTCACGTTCCTTGATTTCAACAAGCTTGGAAACAAGCATCTTCATAGCGTAGTCCTTGTTCTGATACTGGCTTCGCTGTGTCTGACAGGATACAACGATACCTGTCGGGATATGTGTAAGACGTACCGCAGAGGAAGTCTTGTTGACCTTCTGTCCGCCTGCACCTGATGCACGGTAGAAGTCGATTTCCAGATCCTCAGGACGGATTTCGATATTAAGGTCAGCGTCGTCCATTTCAGGCATTACTTCGAGAGAAGCAAAGGAAGTCTGACGACGTCCCGATGAGTCAAACGGAGAGATACGAACAAGACGGTGTACGCCTGTTTCGGACTTCATAAAGCCGTAAGCGTTAAGACCTTCGATAAGGATAGAAGCGGACTTCAGACCAGCTTCATCGCCGTCGAGGTAGTCGAGGGTTGTAACCTTGTAGCCGTGGCTTTCAGCCCACATATTGTACATACGGAACAGCATCTGTGCCCAGTCCTGAGCTTCTGTACCGCCTGCGCCTGCGTGGAATGTGATGATAGCGTTCTTGCTGTCATACTCGCCTGTGAGGAGAGTTGTAAGCTTCATTGCTTCCAGCTCCTTAACAAACTGGTCAGCATCACGCTTGATTTCGAGGGCAGCTTCCTCGTCCTCTTCCTCCTCCATAGTAAGCTCAATCATTGTGAGGCAGTCCTCAAGCTTTTCGTTGAGCTTGTCATAGCTTGCAATTGTATTTTCGTTGTGCTTGATAGTCTGCATAACCTTGTTGGAATTTTCAATGTCGTTCCAGAAGCCTTCCTTTGCGGACTCCTCCTGAAGCTGTGCATTTTCTTCCTTAGCCTTGTCGATATTGAGGATTGTGTAAAGCTCCTTCATATCCTTTCTGTATCCTTCAAGCTCAACTCTGAGTTCGTCAAGTAATAACATTGTGTTTCCTCCTGTATAAGAAAATTTATTGAATTGTTTTTATAATCACTTCCGCCATTTCGTTGCTGAAATATTTCAGCGGCGGTATATGAATGAACAACGCTCGTCTGCAAATTTTTTTCAGCATATAATAATATGCCTCGTTGCAAAGATAATGCGTTGGAATTTCTGCAAGTTTACATTTTAACCCTTCCTTTTTCAGCTTATCAATAATTTCAGCCGTGTCAAATTCGGTGCAAATCGTTTCACCATCTTTTTCAGCACACGGCTCAACCCTAACCGAATCTTTAAGCCGCTTGTCAAGACCAAACATATACACGGCATCATATTCCTGTTCAATCCCGTCAATATCCCTTTTCAAGCCGCCGAACGAATTGGTCAGGAACAGCTTTTCCCCGTCAATTTTTTCAAGCAGACAGCAAGATGAATTATTCTTGCCCTTGAAAGCCGTGTAAAGCGTCATTTTTCTTTCTCTTTCTTCACGTTTTCAGCGTAGCCCACAGGCTTGAGCTTGGACTGTCCGAAGCGCTGTGCGCTGTAGAGTCCCCAGTAGCCCGAAAGCATATAGCTGATTGCGATTGCCAGCGCGTAGTAGGCAAGGCCGCCTGCGCCGAAAAGTTCTATACTTAAAATAATTGTTGCAAAAGGACAGTTTGTTACGCCGCAGAAAACCGCCAGCAGACCAACCGCCGCACCGAAGCTTGGGTCAAGTCCCAGCAGGTCGCCTACCACGCAGCCAAAGGTTGCTCCCGTAAAGAAGCTCGGCACGATTTCGCCGCCCTTGAAGCCTGCGCCAAGAGTAAGCGCCGTGAAGCCGATTTTCAGCAGGAACGCAACAGGCGAAGCCTCGCCCTCGAATGCACGCTCGATAACGTCCATTCCTGCGCCGTTGTAGTCGGTTGTTCCGAGAAGCACGGTCAGCAGAATTACAATTGCCGAGCCTGCTAAAATCTGCAAATAATCATTTTTGAAATATTTTTCAAAAGTCTTTTTTGCCGCCTTGATAACCACGCAGAACAGCACGCTTACCGCCGCACAGCCTATGCCCAGAACGGCTACACGTACAAGGTCAAGCCCCGAGTTCCCGTCAAGTGCGGGTATGCCCTGAACGATGAAGCTTTCGGGTTTTACCCCGAAAATTCTCGCAACGACGCTTGCCGCTATTCCCGAAATCATACAGGGAACAAGTGCCGCGTACTGTGCCGACGCAACGATTACAACCTCAACAGCGAAAACCGCCGCCGCTATCGGTGTACCGAACAGCGCCGAGAAGCCCGCCGCCATACCGCACATAATCAGCGTAGCGGTGTCCTCCTTGTCAAGCTTCAGAATTTTTCCAACGGGAGAAGCAAGGCTTCCGCCCATCTGAAGTGCCGCACCCTCACGTCCTGCCGAGCCTCCTGAAAAATGAGTCAGGAAGGTTGCCGCAAAAATCAGCGGAGCAAGCTTCAGCGAAACCTTTTCCTCACCGCGTGCACCCTTGATGATGCAGTTTGTACCAGGGTCGTTTGACATTCCCAGCAGCTTGTAAATTGCCACGATAAGCACGCCCGCAACAGGCATTGTAAATATTATTACCCTGTTTTCTGTGCGGAATTCCGTTGCAAAGCTGAGTGCGTGGTGAAAACCAACACCAACCAGTCCCACAATCAGACCAACCAGCGTTGCAATCAACAGCCACTTCACAAAGGCCTTTATCAGCGCAGTATAGTTATCTGCCGCCGCCTCGAATTTCATTCCGTCTTCATACGGAAGTTTTTTCGACATTCATATTTCCCCTATTCCTTAATCTTCCAACATCAGCAGAAGTTCACGCAGAAGCTTGCAGGCAACCGCTGTTGACACGCCGCTCGGGTCGTACTGCGGCGACAGCTCGTTGATGTCAGCGCCGACAATATTCAGCCCCTTCAGCTTCAGCACCGCTTCAAGCAGCTCCATAAACTGCACGCCCCCAGCTTCGGGAGTGCCCGTACCCGGGAAAATTGACGGGTCCATAACGTCCATATCAATTGTCAGGTACACGTTCTTCCCCTGCAGTTCCTCCACAGCCTTTTCGATGCCGTCGAGGCCCAATTTATTCATCTTCGTATGTTCAGCCGCGAACCTAAACTCTTCACGCTCGCCGCTTCTTATGCCGAACTGGTAGATGTGGCCGTCGCCAACCATTTCGTGACAGCGGCGCATTACGCAAGCGTGGGATTTCTTTACCCCAAGATAATCGTCACGCAAATCAGCGTGCGCGTCAAACTGTATGATATACAGATCCTTGTATTTGTTGTAAACCGCCGTAACCGCACCCAGTGTTACCGAGTGTTCGCCGCCAAGCATAAACGGACGCTTTCCGTCAGCGAGAATTTCCGCAGTAAGCTCCTCAATCTGCGCAAGGGCAGTATCAACGTTGCCGATGCAAAGCTCATGGTCACCAGCGTCAAAGATGTTGTAGTCAAGCAAATCCTTGTCCTGATAAGGTGAGTAGGTTTCTATGCCGAAGCTTTCGCTGCGGATAGCCTTGCTTCCGAAGCGTGTGCCCGGGCGGTATGAGGTTGTGCTGTCGAAGGGTGCACCGAAAATAACCGTTTTCGCCGCCTCGTATTCGCAGTCACAGCCGATAAAAGCATTTCTTTCAATTTGCATAGTTGTTCCTCTTTATATGAATTAATTTGCGTTTTCCAAAAGTTCCTTTACGTAGTTTGGTATCGCAAAACAACCCCTGTGTAAATCGGTGTTGTAGTAACGTGTTTTCAGACCGAGGCTGTTCCACTTCTCAATATCCGCGGTCAGCGGGTCAATTGCCTTTGAAGCGAAGCCGAAAAGCCAGTGCCCCGACGGATAGGTAGGAATGTGCGCCTGATATACCCTGCACACGTCGAAAAATTCCTTGATACGCTTGTGTGCACGCTGCATAGCCTTAGCATCGTCAGCGTAGTAAGGACTTTCGTGCTGATTTACAAGGATGCCCTTTTCGGTAAGTGCGTTGAAGCAGTTGCCGTAAAATTCACTTGTGAAAAGTCCCTCACCTGGTCCAAAGGGGTCAGTGCTGTCAACGATAATCAAATCATAGCAATTCTCCTTGCGGCGTACAAAACGCAGGCCGTCATCGTACACGATATTCACTCTCGGGTCGTCAAGTCGGCAGGCTGTCTGCTGAAGGAATTCCTTGCTGACCTCAACCACCCGCTCGTCAATCTCGACCATATCTATATGCTCAATCGTAGCGTAGCGTGCAAGCTCGCGGACAGTTCCGCCGTCACCCGCTCCGATAACGAGAACGTTCTTTATTTCGGGATTGGAAGCCATAGCAACGTGAGTAATCATTTCGTGATAGATGAACTCGTCCTTTTCGGTAAGCATCATCAGCCCGTCAAGAGTGAGAAAACGTCCGAATTCCTTACTCTCAAAAACATCAATTCTCTGAAACTCGCTCTGCTCGCTGTGAAGTTGTCTGTCAACACGGATTGACATCTTCACATCGGGAGTATGCGACTCGCTGAACCATAAATCCATAGCTTAAAATCCTTTCATTTTTTTCTGTATTTTGGATAAACCTTCTGCTTGTTTATATAGCAGGGCTTTACAAATAATTTTATCAGCCTCGGAAACTTTTCCGCATTGTACATCACATACCAACTTACCGCAACATACAAAAGACACACGCCCGTAACAATCCCGAAAAAGGGATTAACTATCTTCTGTGTTTCTTTGAGACTTGCATTTTCCTCATCAAGCGAAAGGTAAACCTTTCCGCCGCTTTCAAGCTGGACAACCCTGTCATCATACAAAAGCAGATTTAGCTGCGTTCCCGATTGGACCTCGTCAGTAAATTCCTGCATTTTTTCGGCTGTACCATTAAACATTATATATTCGGTATCATTTTCCTGTACCGTGAAATTAAGCTGGTCGCCTTCGCCGTAATTCAGCACATCTGCGTTTTTCAGCGTAAGCTTCATTGCCGTGCAGTCCTCAATATCAAGCGGTTTGCTCATATTAACACAAAAAATCCACATACCAACGATGTACGCAAGCAGTATAATCCATATAAAAATGAATTCACCCTGAGCATATACATTGCCGTTGAAAAGCTTTCCATAGCTTTTTTCACGCAATCGCTGCTTCATACGCTGATTACGTTTCTTTATACGGGTTGCATTCTTTCTTCCCATTATTTTTTCACAGCATTTTCAACCGTTTCGGCAATTTCCTTTGCTTTTTCCTTTATCTCCATACGGTTGTCCCTGTAATAAACTCGTATGCACACACCTGCACCGATTACCCATGCCGCGGTTGCGCAAAAGCCTGTTACTGCAAATGTGATATTTCCATCCTCAAGATATGTCAGCACAGTCATAACGAGCATAACAAGCGCAAGCGCCGCCATAACAAGTCCCCATATAAGATAGGAACGGCTTCTTATTGCCTTATAACCTCTGTCGTAGTAATCCTTCATAACAGTTCCTCCCGTCAGATAATTACCTTGATATTTTCAATCTCCATATCTTCCGTACCCGTCATCATACAGCCTCTTTCCTTAGAGTAACGGATATACGCAAGGATTTCCTCCGTAATCCTCTCACCCGGGGCAAGTATCGGGATACCCGGCGGATAGCACATAACAAACTCACCGCTGATTTTCCCCGCACTTTTCTCGATAGGCATAGAAACCTGCTCACCGTAGAAAGCCGCCTGCGGGGAAAGCACAACCTGCGGATTGATGTATTCGTGGTCAAGCATACCCGTCTTGTCCTTGGCAAAACGGCGCTTTATCTCGGCAAGTGCGGAAACCAGTCTTTCAATATCCTTCCACATATCCCCTGCGGAGATGTAGGCAAGGATATTTCCTATGTCGCCGAATTCAATCTGGATATCGTAGTTGTCACGGAGATAATCGTAAACCTCGATACCCGCAAGACCTATATCACGTGTATGCACCGAAAGCTTGGTGCGGTCAAAATCGTATATATCATCGCCGTTGATAAGCTCATCGGCAAATGCGTAGTAGCCGCCGATTTTGGAGATTTCCTCTCTTGCGTAAGCGGCATTGTTCACGGCCTTTTCCACGATTTCCTTGCCGTGCAAAGCAAGGTTGCGTCTGGAAATATCCAGCGACGACATCAGCAGATATGAGCCGCTTGTTGTCTGTGTAAGATTTATTACAGCACGTACCCTGCCCTCGGTTACACCGAATTTTTCAGCGCCCTCTCCGATAAGCAGGAAGCTGCTCTGTGTAAGCGAGCCGCCCGACTTGTGCATTGAAACCGCCGCCATATCGGCACCTGCCGCCATAGCTGAAATCGGGAGATTTTCCCCGAAATAGAGGTGTGTGCCGTGAGCCTCGTCAACGATAACAGCCATTCCGTGGGAATGGGCAAGGTCGGTAATTCTTTTCAGGTCGGAGCAAATTCCGTAGTAAGTCGGGTTGTTTACAAAAACCGCCTTTGCGTCGGGGTTTTCAAGGATAGACTTTTCCACGTCCTTGACGCTCATTCCCAGAGGAATACCCAGCTTTTCATTTACCCCGGGGTTAACGTAAACGGGAATTGCACCGCTGAGGATAAGCGCATTGATTGCACTTCTGTGCACGTTTCGGGGCATAATGATTTTCTCCCCTGCCTTGCAGACTGAGAGCACCATTGACTGCACCGAGGAGGTTGTTCCCCCCACCATAAAAAAGCAGTAAGCCGCTCCGAATGCCTCTGCCGCAAGCTCCTCAGCTTCCTTGATAACGGAAGTTGGGTGGCAGAGATTATCCAGCGGCTTCATAGAATTTACATCAACGGAAAGACAGGTTTTCCCGAGGAATTCCGTCAGCTCGGGATTGCCCTTTCCGTGCTTGTGTCCCGGTACGTCAAAGGGCACGACCCTTGCGTCACGGTATCTTAAAAGCGCGTCATAAATCGGCGCTCTGTGCTGGTCAAGCATTTTCATCATTCCTTTTCAGCGTGATATCAGCCGTCAACGTCGAGAATCCACTCGTCACGTCCCGACTGGTACTCATAGTAGTCCTTGCCGTCGACAGAAATTGCGTACATACCGAAAAGTCTGTCCGCATTTTCTCCCGCAGGTGTGCGCCATGAATAAACATATACCTTTACGCCGTCAATGAGCATAACATTTTCTTCCGCAAGGAAGTCCGTTTCGGTGTCGTAGCCCTTGTCCTTGAGGTAATTGACCATATTCTGCTGTGCAACCGTTGATGAAATCTCGGAGGACGGCTTCTCACCGCAGCCTGCAAGGCACAGCACTGTCGCCAGCATTACCGCTGTTACAATCACCTTTGCTATGTTTTTCATACGCTTTCACCTCTTTCTCAATAGATGTTCATACCGCTGAAAATTTCAATCATCTCACGTCTGAGAGAGTCATTGATTTCAAGACGCTTCTTAGGCGCAAGCTCATAAGTATCGGTATTGAAAAGATAATTCTGGAGGAAAATCTCCTTTATCATCATCTTCGTGTGGAAGATATTTGACTGATAAACGTTCACGTCAACAGCGTCATAGCGCTCAAGGGTATCCTTTGCGATATAGTCCTGAATTGACGTGATATCGTGGTCGATAAACAGCTTCTTGCCCTTTTCGTCACGGGTAAAGCCTCTTACTCGGTAGTCGATTGTGATAATATCCGAATCAAAGCTTCCGATGAGATAATCCAGCGATTTAAGCGGAGTAATCTTTCCGCAGGTAGAAACGTCGATATCAACTCTGAAGGTAGTAATTTCGTTTTCGGGGTGAAACTCGGGATAAGTATGCACCGTAAGATGGCTCTTGTCAAGATGTCCCGCAATGCTCTGCTTTTCGGGAGAGGAAACCATTCTCATATTACAGGACTCATCGATTTCATCATAATCACGATGGTCCTCGGAAACCAGCAGCGTAACCGAAGCACCCTGCGGCTCGTAGTCCTGCTTGGAAATGTTCAGTACATTTGCCCCTATCATCTCCGTAACGTCGCAAAGAATCTTTGTCAGACGGTCGGAGTTGTACTGTTCGTCAATGTATTTTATATAATCCTGCTGCTCTCTGGCACTTTTTGCGTAGCAAATATCGTAAATATTGAAGCTGAGAGTTTTAGTCAGGTTATTAAACCCGTAAAGCTTGAGCTTGTCGTTCAACCCTATCCTCACGTTCCTTTCTTTTTAACTTTAAATGAGAATATACTCATTGAAATAATACGATAAAATGGTGAAAATGTCAATAGATTTTTGAAAATAATGTGGAATTGTTTTCGTAGGGGACGGGGCTCCCGTCCCGTCGGTGATATGTAATCTTCGGGACGGGAAACCCGTCCCCTACAGATATCTTATTTTCTTTCCTTAGCGTACCATTCCTTTACAACGGCTTCAGCCTTCTTGCCCACGATGGAAAATCCCATTTCAGGGTCACGCTGTGGGATTTTTGTGTACCAGTCCCACCAGAAATAGCCTGCAAACCAAGGCTCGTTCCACATTGAGCGGAAGCAGGATTCATAGAAGTTAGCCTGCTCGTCCTCATCGTAAGGAAACTCCTTGTGGCTGAAATCATAAGGCATCATTGCACAGCCCTTTGCGCTTCGGCAGCCGATTTCCATAAAGATAATCTGCTTGCCGCCGTTTGCACGGGAAAGCTCTGCAAGCCGCTCCTTCTGCTTGTCCCATTCAGCTTTCATATTCTCCATGCTGTCCCCTGGAACCTTGCCAACGCCGTAATAAGCGGATGTGCCGATATAATCGCAGGCATCCCACCACTTTACACCAAATTCCTTTCCGTGGTTGGTGTTGTAAACGATAGGTCCGTGGTAAATCTTGCGCACTTCCTCGATAGCCTTGCGCCAGTAGTCAACCTTATGCTCCGTGCCAAGCATTTCACAGCCAACGCAGAACATTTCACAGCCTGTTTCCTCGGCAATTTCAGCATAGTGGCAAAGGAAAGCCGTGTAGCAGTCAAACCATTCCTTCCAGTAGTCCTTGTCACCCCATTCTCTTTCGGGGAAGTAGATATTTGCACGCCACACGCCGTCAGCGCTGTTGACGATTGGCTTCATACAAACCTTTAAACCAAGTGCGTGAAGCTTGTCAGCGGCGGTTGCAACGTCCTTGTCGGTAACTGTGTAGCGGTAGTCGGGGCGGATAATCGTTGAGCTGAAGCTGTCCTGATGAACCACGAAAGCAAGTGCCGCCCAGTCGCCGCCGAGCCCTGCAAGTCTTTCCATGGAAACAGCCGCTTCCTCTGTGCGATAAGCGCCGCGTCTGCCGTCAAAGCCGTATGTGAAACCTTTAATAAACATAGTAATCCGTCCTTTCGGTTAATTGAATTTTACTTTTCTAAGCAGCTTCGCTGCTTTTAGGAACGCCGCTCTCAAAAATAAACGCTTACGTTTATTTACAAGTTTCGCTTTGCGAAACTTTGTGCAGGGGCGTTCCTCTTTTTCGGCTTGCCGCCGAAAAATTCACCTTTGCGGAGCGCCTCTGAGGCAAAAGTATTTCGCCCTTCTGCGTAACCCATTCAAAGAATTGGTTTGGCGACTCAGGGGCTCTGCCCCCAAGACCCCCGCAACCTTGAAAGGTTGACGAACTTTTTAGTATTTGGATTTTTTAAGCTTGCTCAAATTGAGAATTATACAGATTAGCGTAAAATCCGCCCTTTTCGAGAAGCGTTTCGTGGTTGCCCTGCTCGATGATGTTGCCGTCCTTCATAACGAGGATTACGTCTGCGTCACGGATTGTTGACAGGCGGTGGGCAATAATGAAGCTTGTCTTGCCCTTCATCAGCTTTGCAAAGGCACTCTGGATTTTCAGCTCTGTACGTGTATCTATGCTTGAAGTCGCCTCGTCAAGAATGAGCATAGGCGGGTTGGTAAGCATAATTCGTGAGATACAAAGCAGCTGCTTCTGACCCTGAGAAAGTGTGCCAAGCTCCTCGGAAACAACGGTATCATAACCCTGAGGCAGACGTCTTATAAAGCTGTGGCAATGGGACATCTTTGCCGCCGCAACGATTTCCTCCTCGGTAGCGTCGGGCTTGCCGTATGCGATATTCTCGCGGATTGTTCCCGTGAAAATCCATGTATCCTGAAGCACCATTCCGAACAGAGCACGAAGCTCCTCACGCTTCATATCACGGATATCGTTTCCGCCGACCTTTATCGCACCCTCACGCACGTCGTAGAAACGCATAAGCAGGTTGATGAGAGTTGTTTTTCCGCAGCCTGTGGGGCCGACGATTGCAATTCTCTGCCCTGCCTTTACGTCAAGGTTAACGTCCTCAAGAAGCTTCTGTTCAGGCTTGTAGGAGAAGGACACGTCCTCGATTGTGAGTGTGCCGTCCGCAACAGCCGGTGCTGGCGGTTCCTTTTCGGGAATTTCCTCAATCTCATCAAGCACGGCAAAAACACGTCTTGCGGAAGCAAATGCCGCCTGAAGTTCAGTGATAACGCCTGTGATTTCGTTGAACGGCTTGGTGTACTGGTTTGCGTAGCTTAAAAATGTGGCAATCTGACCGACGGACATTGCCCCCGCCGCGCCGCTGATAACGGAGATTGCGCCGAAAACCCCCGTTGCCACATATACTATATTATTTACGAAACGTGTGCAGGGGTTTGTAAGTGCGGAATAGAACTGCGCCCTTACTCCGCAGGTGTAGAGTCTGCCGTTGATTTCCTCGAACCTGTTCTGCGCTCTGTCTTCGTAGGCAAAGGCCTTGACGATTTTCTGTCCGCCAACAAGCTCCTCGATACATCCGCTGAGTTCCCCTCGGATTGAGGACTGCTCACGAAATTTATCGTGGCAAAGCTTTGTGATAAATGCCGCTACAAAAAGGGAAAGCGGAGTGATGAAAATTACCACGAGAGCAATTTTTACGTTGATACGGAGCATAAATATAATAGTGCCGAGGATTGTAACAATACCCGTCAGGAACTGTGAAAAGCTCTGTAACATACCGTCAGAAATGGTTTCGATATCCACGGACATACGGCTGATGATGTCGCCGCGTGCGGTGCTGTCGATGTAATTCAGCGGTACTCTTTCCAGCTTAGCGTACAAGTCACGTCGCATATCGCTTACCGCACGGTAGGTAATCTTATACGTACAATAGGACATCACCCAGCTGAAAAGCGCCGAAACAACAACGGTTATTGCGATGTAGAGTACGTAGCGCTTTACGCCGTCGAAGTCAACGTTGTTCTCGCCGATGATGTAGTCGATACCCCTACCCACGAGAATAGGCGTGTAGAGGGAAAGCATAACGCTTACGATTGCCGCAATTACCGCAGGAACAAGAAGTGCGGCGCAGGGCTTGGTGTAGCTTAAAATTCGTTTTACAACAGGTTTTTTCATATGTTAATTTATCACTCCTTCCGCAATGTTTCGGACGGTTTTAAGCTTGCTTAAAATATCGGACGACAGTCCGATAAGACCGAAACTTGCAAACCTGAAAATTTATTTTCAGGTTTTTGCCCCACTTTCCTGTGACATAACAATTTCACGGTAAACCTCACAGCTTTCCATAAGCTGTTCGTGAGTACCGAGTCCGACAGCCTCGCCGTCGTCGAGGACGATGATTTTGTCGGCATATTTGATAGAGGTTGCACGCTGTGAAACAATGATAACGGTCATATTGTCGGTGTGAGTTGCAATAGCCTTTCTCAGCGCCGCGTCCGTTGCAAAGTCCAGTGCTGAGGCGCTGTCGTCAAGGATAAGTATTTCTGGGCTGCCCACCAGCGCACGGGCAATGGTAAGTCTTTGCTTCTGACCGCCCGAAAGGTTTCGTCCGCCCTGATTTATAATAGTACCGAAGCCGTCAGGCATCTTGTCGATGAATTCCTTTGCCTGGGCAATTTCAGCCGCTTTCACAAGCTCGGCATCGGTTGCGTTTGCGTCGCCCCAGCGGAGATTTTCTGCAATTGTTCCCGAGAAAAGCATAGCCTTCTGCGGAACAACACCAATCTTGCTGCGGAGTGCGTCGAGAGTATAGTTTCTTACATTTTCGCCGTCGATAAGCACTTCGCCCTGTTCGGCATCGTAGAAACGTGGGATAAGGTTGACAAGGGTAGATTTACCCGAACCTGTACCGCCGATTACGCCGAGGGTTTCGCCCTTGTTCAGCGTGAAGGTGATATTTTCAACAGCGTTGTCGCCGTTTTCGCTGTAGGAGAAGGACACGTCCT
>CALATN010000128.1 GCA_937891895.1 uncultured Clostridia bacterium | reverse complement strand
GTCCATTTTGTCCACCCCTCTGGGGCTTGTGCATTATCAGTACATTCAATGCCAGCAAGGTATAATCCCTTGCTGAAGTTTTCTTCCCAAGGTTTAAAGGAATAGCTGAAATCAGACATTGCACCCCAAATACCAATCAAATTACCATTTTCATCTTTCTTAGCCAATGCCTGGACTTCACTAAAATGAGAATTGGCATCCTCCCACAATTTTTGAATAAAGCCTTGACCATCCAAGGTAGAGCCTTCTTTACCAATTATAGAGAACGAAGGCTTAATTCGTTTTTCAATTTTCATATGACACCTCCGTCAAATTTTAATTTATCTCCCCTTAGTCATAAGAATCATATAATCCGAAGTAACAAACCCACGCTTCTGATAATACCCCTCCGTAAGCTCACCGCGCGAAGTAATCAGATAAACGTTCTTTACATCAATCGAATCCAGTTCATCATTAAGTGCGTTCAGCAAAGCCTTTCCGTAGCCCTTCCGCTGTTCATCGCACCGTACACAGAACTCCTGAATCTGAAAGTGAATACCATCATAAAACGGCTCTTTTTGTCCCCAGATTATTCCCATAAGCCGCCCATCAGCGTAACACGCCTTGCCAATGAAAGTGGTCGTGTCCATCATACTTTCAATCCTGTCGCAAGCCGTTTCCATAGTCCACGAGTCATTCCACGGCTCCGAGTTGAACACCGAAACAAACAACTCAGTGTATTCATTGATTTTATCCATAACCATATTTTCGATAGTCATTGTGTCACTCCTTTACAAATCAGCATACTTGTCATCAATCAAATTTACAAGGAATGTATCCCAATTTTCAGCAATAAGTTCTCCACCTGTTAAATATATTTTCCCTGACTCTCCGATATATATCATATCACAAAATCCGTCACCCACAGGGAAAATATTTTCCCCTGAAAGCTGGCGTTGCTCGTCGACATTTTCTTTATCCTCATATCGTAATACTTTGTCCAAGGAAATCGAAAACCCACCGTTAAAATGATATTGCTTCATACTTTTTCTTATTGCAACAGAAACATCAACAGATAAGTCATTGTACATTTCAAGAAAGTCAATAAGCATTTTTTGTTCGTTAAATTGAATATCATATTTTTGTATAATTGTCTGTATCAGTTGGATTATTTCATTTCGATTATTTTTAATCTTATCAAATCCACACGCTTTGAGTACCTCATTAACTTTTGTCACAACTCCACTCTCCACACTTCACATTCCACTCTGAAAAATCACGGCAGGAAAATTCCTGCCGTGATTTTTTGCATTACATATCGTAAACTTCCTCAGCCTTGAGAATAGTAAAATTATTTTCCTTAAGAGCTTCAACAGCTTTGTCATTGTTCTCAACACGGAGAATAACATAAGCCTGATCTTCGGACTTGGAAATGAAAGCGTACATATACTCAACAGAAATGTTAGCAGAGTACAGGCAATCCATAGCAGCAGAGAGTCCACCGGGCTTGTCGTGAATACCGATTGCAATTACGTTTGTGAGGGAAACTGTGCAGTCAGCCTCCTTGAGAATTTCGCAAGCCTTTGTAGGATTGTTAACGATAAGACGGAGAATACCGAAATCCTTTGTGTCAGCAACGGAAAGTGCACGGATATCAATACCGTTGTCGCTGAGAAGCTTTGTAACAGCGCTGAGTCTGCCTGGCTTGTTTTCAACGAAAATAGAAATCTGCTTGATTAACATAATATTTTCCTCCTTTGTTTATATGGAATAAAATTTATAGTATATAACAAGATTATACATATGTTTATTAGGACTGCAAACACCGAGTTTTGCTTGTCAAAACTCGGAGACAAAACCCTTCAGGATTTTGTTTTTTAGTCGTGAAGCTTACGCTTGTCAACAACACGAACAGCCTTACCCTCACTACGAGCAATGGATTTCGGAGATACAAGGTGAACCTTCGGATTGATACCAAGAATTGTCTTGATAGCCTGAGCAAGCTCGTATTCCTTCTCCTGAATGCCCTTGACTGTATCGGAGAACTGTTCCTCTGTAAGCTCAACATTGATGTCAAGTGTGTCAGTGTTGTTCTTACGGTCAACCTCAATCAGGTAGTTAGGAGCGTAGCCCTGTTCAAGAAGTACAGTTTCGATCTGACTTGGGAACACGTTTACGCCGCGGATGATAAGCATATCGTCGCTTCTGCCCATAGGCTTGCACATCTTGACAAGTGTTCTTCCGCAGGAGCACTTTTCTCTTGTAAGTACGCAGATATCACGAGTTCTGTAACGGAGAAGCGGGAAAGCTTCCTTTGTAAGGCTTGTGAAAACAAGCTCACCCTTTGAGCCTTCAGGGAGAACCTCACCTGTGTCAGGGTCAATGATTTCAGCGAAGAAGTGGTCTTCATTGATGTGCATACCTGCCTGTGCTTCACATTCAAAAGCAACACCAGGACCGCTTGTTTCTGTAAGACCGTAAATATCGTAAGCCTTGATGCCAAGGGACTTTTCAATCTCACGGCGCATTTCTTCTGTCCAAGGCTCAGCACCGAAAATACCAGCCTTGAGCTTGATATCGTCAGGTGTAAGTCCCATTTCCTTGAGAGTTTCACCGATGTAAGCAGCATAGGAAGGTGTGCAGCAGAGAATTGTTGCACCAAGGTCAGTCATAAACTGAATCTGTCTTTCAGTGTTGCCTGAGGACATAGGAAGTGTCAGACAGCCAACCTTGTGAGAGCCACCGTTAAGACCCGGACCACCTGTGAAAAGACCGTAGCCGTAAGCAACCTGACAAACATCATCCTTTGTTCCGCCAACGGCTGTGATTGCTCTTGCACAGCAATCCTCCCATATATCAATATCGTGTTGGGTATAAAAGGCAACTACTCTTTTTCCCGTTGTACCGCTTGTTGAATGAATTCTCACACAATCAGAAAGCGGTCTTGCCATAAGTCCATAGGGGTATGCTTCTCTTAAGTCTGCCTTTGTTAAAAACGGAAGCTTATGTAAATCGTCTACTGATTTTATATCTTCGGGTTTTACGCCTTTTTCATCCATAAGAGTATGGTAATATTCTACATTTTCGTATACATTTTTCACCTGTTTAATAAGTTTCTCGCTCTGGAGCTCCTTAATTTTTTCAACAGGCATAGTTTCAAGTTCTTTTTGATAATAGTTCGTCATTTCCCAATTCTCCTAAAAATATATTACGTCTATTATACAATATTTTCTTTAAAAATACAATAGACTTTTATAAAAAACCGAGGCAAAAGCCTCGGTTTTAAGTTTAGATATTCATGTTTTCAAGAAGC